>DASYSI010000091.1:0-4298 GCA_036003485.1 Burkholderiales bacterium
GTTGCGCGCGAAGCGGCGGCGCCGTTACGCGTGCGCACGTAATTCTACGGCGATCTCGCAGCGCTCGCCGACGGCTACCTCGAAGACAGCGCGCGTTACATCGAGCTCTACTCGCGCGAGATCGGTGCGTACCCGTACGACGCGTTCTCGGTTGTCGCGAGTCCGCTGCCGACGGGTTTCGGCATGCCCACGCTCACCTATCTCGGCGCGCAGGTGCTGAGGCTGCCTTTCATCCGCGCGACTTCGCTCGGCCACGAAGTACTGCACAACTGGTGGGGCAATGGCGTCCATGTCGATTACGCCAAGGGCAACTGGTCGGAGGGACTGACGACATTCATGGCCGATTACTTCTACCAAGAGCGCGAGTCGGCGGATGCCGCGCGCGAGGCGCGGCTCGCGTGGCTGCGCGATTTCGCCGCCGCAGCAGAAAGCGCGCAGATGCCGCTCACCGCGTTCAGATCGCGCACGCATAGTGCCGAGGCAGCGGTGGGCTACGGCAAGTCGGCAATGCTGTTCGTGATGCTGCGCGACGAGATCGGCACGGACGCATTCCGGAAAGGCATGCGTGCGTTCTGGGACAGCCGCAAATTCAAAGTTGCGACGTGGGACGATCTGGGTGCGGCGTTCGAGGAATCGGGCGGGCGATCGCTCAAGACCTTCTTCGACCAATGGGTCGATCGCGGCGGCGGTCCTGCGATCAGCGTAACCGACGCACGTGCAAAGTCAGCCGGAGGCAAAACGATGCTGAGCGTGACGGTGGTTCAGAGCAAACCCGCATACTCGCTCGAGCTGCCGATCGAGCTGACAGCGGACGGCAAGAGCGAGACACGCCGTGTCGCGGTCGATCGCGCGCGGGAGGACGTTACGCTCGAACTCGGCTACGTTCCCGAAAGTTTGCGCATCGATCCGGATCTTCGCGTGTGGCGGCTGCTTGCCCAAAGCGAGCTGCCGCCGATCCTGCGACAATGGATCGTCGCGCGCACGCCGCGCCTGCTCGTCGTGAGCGCTGACACGAGCGTAAAGGTCGCGGCCGAGGCGCTTGCGCGCGCATTTTTCGAATCTGCGCCCCGTGCGATCGAGGCGGGCGCGATTACGAATGTGAAAGAACCGGCGCTTATTGTCGGGCTGCATGCCGATGTCGATACGATGCTGAAGAGACTCGATGAAACGCGGCCTGCGACGATCGCGGGCAAAGGCTCCGCCCAGGTGTGGACGATCGCCGCGACCGACAAGCATCCTTCGCTCGCCGTGATATCGGCACGCAATGTGGACGCGCTGAAAGCGCTCGCGCGCATGCTTCCGCATTACGGCTCGCAGAGCTATCTCGCGTTCGATGGCTCACAGATGATCGCGCGCGGCGTATGGCCGGCCCAGACGCCGGTGATCCCAGTCGCGCGATAGAAACTGGAAAGGAAAGCGTATGAAACGGAAGTTCGTTACGATCACGCGCGCGTTTGTCCTGGCGTGTGCGCTCGCGCAGGCGTTGCTCGCGGCGGCCGCCCAGACTGGAGCCAAAGTTGCGGCCGATGCGTCATATCCTGATCGGCCGATACGCATCGTTGTGCCATTTCCGCCGGGTGCGAGTCCGAACGACATCACTGCACGCCTGATCGGCCCGAAATTATCGGAGCAGCTTCACCAGCAAATCGTAATAGACAATCGCGCGGGCGCGGCCGGTACCATCGGCACCGCCATCGTCGCGAAGGCAACTCCCGATGGCTATACGCTGCTCATTAACAGCAGCACGCTCACGATTACACCGAATGCCTATAAGAATCTGCCGTTCGATCCGGCGACGGACTTGCAGCCGATTACCATGGTTGCCTCAGCTCCACAATTAGTCATGATCAACTCGACGCTTCCGGTGAATTCGGTCAAGGAATTGATCGACTATGTGAAAGCGAGGCCTGGCCAGATCAAATTCAGCTCAGGCGGCAACGGCACGGTGCCGCATCTCGCAGGCGAGATGCTAAACCAGATGGCCGGCCTCAAGATGATTCACATTCCTTATAAAGGCGGCGCTCCCGCGGCCACCGCGCTCGTCGGCGGCGAAGTTTCGATGTATATCGATACTCCGACCGGTTCGCTCGCGATGATCAAGCAGGGAAGAGTGAAGGTGCTGGGTGTCGCCGCGCCGAAGCGCACGGCGTTGTTGCCCGATGTGCCGACGATGGAGGAAGCCGGCGTGCCCGGTTACGACTTGCGCGTTTGGTATGGCTTTTTCGCGCCTGCGCGCACGCCGAAAGCGATCGTGCAGAGACTGCACGAGGAGCTCACCAAAGCGCTGCGGTCACCGGAGATCCAATCGCGCTTCACGGCGATGGGAACCGAAACCGTCGGCTTGGGTCCCGAAGAATTCACGCGCGTTTTCCACGCGGACCTGAAGAAGTGGGCGAAGTTCGTAAAGGATACGGGGCTTAAGCTCGAGTGATCGCAAACCGAGCACGCTATTGACTCTCTCCGGCGCTGGCCGTGCTAATTCGCGCGGATTCCGGCTTCGTGCACAAGCTTTCCCCATTTGACCGTTTCCGTCTTCACATAGGCGGTGAATTCGTCGGGGGGCATGCCGACCGGATCGAGACCCATTGTAAGCAATCGTTCCCTGGTCTCTGGCTGTGCGACGGCCTTGGCAATCTCCCCGTAGAGCTTGGCGACGATTTCTTTCGGCGTCCTGCCCGGCGCAAACAGTGCGTACCACTGGTCTACGGCAAATCCGGGGACTCCAGCCTCGGCAACGGTGGGAAGCTCCGGCACCGAAGGGGACCGCTTCGCGCTCGACACCGCCAGTGCCCGCAACCTGCCGGCGTGGACATGCGGCATGGTCGAAATCGCACTGGCTGACGTGACCGAGACTCGCCCGGCCACGAGGTCGAGGATGCTGGGCGCGGTACCTTTGTACGGAATGTGCACCAGCCGTATCCCTGTCATCCGGTTGAGCAGCTCCATTGCAAGATGCTGTCCGCTGCCGCTGCCCGAAGATGAAAACAGAACCTGGTCAGGACGCGCCTTGGTAAAAGCGATCAGTTCTTTCACGCTTTTCACCGGCAGCGAGGGATGCACCGCCAATACGCTGGGCGACTGCACGAATAGCGAAATCGGCGCAAAGTCCTTAATCGTATCGTAGGGGAGATTATAGAGCGCCGGCGTGATGGCGTGGCTCATCGAATTCATGAGCAGGGTGTATCCATCGGGTGCCGCCCGTGCAACCAGTTCGCTGGCGATTGTGCCGCCCGCGCCGGGGCGGTTCTCAGCTACGACCTGCTGGCCCCACGCCTCGGTGAACTTCTGGCCGAGCATCCGCCCCGAGGTATCTACTCCGCCTCCCGGAGCGAGCGCGATGATGATGCGGATCGGCTTCGCCGGATAGGCTGCGACCGCACCGCCCGCACTTCCCTGCGCCCGGCAAACACCCGTCGACGCAATCAGCAACATGAAGACAACCCATCGACCTGTGCTCTTGCTCATGCCACTTCCTCCTTATTTCGCGTGCATGATACGCCTGTAGCGAACGCGCACTGCTTTTTGCAAAGTACACTCCGGGTTATGATATCGCGGCATCTCAATTCGCACACACAAACCAGGAGAAAAAAACCATGGCCTTATCGATGTACCGGGCGTCTGTTCCCGTCTTTGTCAAACACCTGAATGGCTTGGCCGGCTGCCTGAAAAAAGCCGCCGCACACTACGGCGAGAAAAAGCACGACGAGGCGAGTCTACTCAGCTATCGGCTGTATCCGGACATGTTTCATTTTACAAGACAGGTCCAGGCTGCGACCGACCACGCCAGGAACGGCGCGGCGCGGCTTGCGGGCCAGGAGCCGCCGAAAGTCGAGGATAACGAGAAGAGCCTCGCTGAGCTCATCGCGCGCGTCGAAAAAACCGTTGCGTTCCTGAATACGATCAAGCCGGCGCAGGTCGACGGCTCGGAAGAAAAAACGATCACGCTCAAGATGGGCGAGCGCGAAGTGACTTTTACCGGAACGGAATTTTTGCTGAATCGTTCGCTGCCGAACTTTTATTTCCACGCCACTACAGCGTACGCGATTATGCGGCACAATGGAGTGGAGCTTGGTAAACGCGATTTTATGGGCGTTAGCTGACGATACTTCCCTCATCCTCGGTTCTTCTCCCGGCGGGGGGAATATTATACTTGACATACCCACTTTCTAGGCGCATACTGGCTTCACATTTAGGAGCCAATCATGACCGAATCCATACTTTCTAAAAAATACTTTCACGACGAAGCGGCGGCATACGCGTATGTAGAAGCGCGCATCTGGCCGAAAGGTCCGGTATGC
>DASYSI010000092.1:0-11587 GCA_036003485.1 Burkholderiales bacterium
CTGCAGGATCCGAACATATTCAATATCGCGATCCGGGGTGTATTCGACGACTGCCAGGACATCGTCAAAGCAGTCAGCAATGATCTCGCATTCAAGACACGCCATCGCATCGGCACCGTCAATTCGATCAACTGGGCGCGCGTGATGGCGCAGGTCGTGTATTACTTCAAGGCTTACTTTGCCGTTACCACCTCGAATGCGCAACGCGTGTCATTCGCCGTGCCGTCGGGTAATTTCGGCAACATCTGCGCCGGCCACATTGCGCGCTGCATGGGCTTGCCGGTGCGCAAACTGATCCTCGCGACGAACGAGAACGACGTACTCGACGAATTTTTTCGCACCGGCATATATCGCGTGCGCGCAAGCGATCAGGTGCAGCATACCAGCAGCCCGTCAATGGATATCTCGAATGCGTCCAACTTCGAGCGCTTCGCCTACGATTTGACCGGCAGGGATGCAGCGCTCATCAAGCGCCTGTGGCAGCAGATCGAGCGCAACGGTGCGTTTGATTTGTCGCGCACGCCGCATTTCGCGCGCATCGCGGAGTACGGCTTCACATCCGGTTCAAGCACGCACCAGAACCGTCTCGATACCATACGCGCTATCTATCGCGATTTCGGGCAGATCATAGATACCCATACCGCAGACGGCATCAAGGTCGGGATTGAGCATCGCGAGGAGGGCGTGCCGCTGGTGTGCCTCGAGACTGCGCTTGCGGTCAAGTTTGCGCACAGCATACGCGAGGCGCTGGGGTGCGATCCTGAGATTCCTGCGGGCCTGGAAAATTTGGAACTCCTGCCGCAGCGCTTTACCGTGCTCGACCCGGATGTGATCGCGGTTCAGGATTTCATCGAGCGTAACTGCTGAATGCTTTGCCGCCAAAGACGCAAGAAAAACCAAAAGCTTTGCCGCGAAGGATGCAAAGGACGCGAAGGGACATCGACTGCAGGTAAAAAATATATTGATTCGATACGGGCCTACGCTTGTCTTCAATCAAGGAACAAGCCTTTCGCCTTAATGGTTCTCCTTTGCGTCCTTTGCCGTGGGGCTTTAATTTAAATCGAACCGCATCGATAGATCAACCGCCTTGATGTCCTTGGTCAGGCTGCCGATCGAAATGCGATCGACGCCGGTCTCGGCAATCGCGCGCACGTTTTCCAGGGTAATACCGCCGGAGGCTTCGAGTGCGGCGCGTCCAGCCGTGATGCGCACCGCCTCGCCTATTTGATCGACGCTCAGATTGTCGAGCAAGATCATTGTTGCGCCCGCAGCGAGCGCCCTTTGCAGCTGATCCAGACTCTCGACCTCGATTTGCGTCCATACCCCGGGCGGCGCGATTAGCGCCGCTTCATGCAGTGCGTCCTCGATGTTGCCGGCCGCGAAGATGTGGTTTTCCTTGATCAGGATCGCATCGAAAAGGCCGATACGGTGGTTGACGCCGCCGCCCACGCGTACCGCGTATTTCTGTGCAATACGCAAGCCGGGAAGCGTCTTGCGCGTATCGACGATTTTCGCCCGCGTGCCGGCAGTGGCATCGGCAAAGCGCCGCGTCGCGGTCGCCACGGCCGACAACAACTGCAGGAAATTAAGCGCAGTACGCTCGGCGGTGAGGAGCGCGCGCGTCGGACCTTGGACGATGCACAGCTTTTCTCCGGCGCGGACTTTAGTGCCTTCTCCCACCAACCACTCGATCTGAGAGCCGCGATCAAGCTGCTTGAAGCACGCATCAAACCATGGCGCACCGCAAACCACCGCGTCACTGCGGCTCAACACGTGTGCGGAAGCGATACTGGTGGGCGCGATTAACTGCGCGGTCCAGTCGCCGCCGCCGATATCTTCTGCGAGTGCGGCAGCGACATTGCTTTCGATCACAGATGCCAAATCGCCCAATTTGCCCTATATTGGTTGTCGAAAATAACGATGAATTGTACCCGATAGGTGGCGGACATGACCGGAATGATAGGCGTAATCTCGTATGGCCTAGGCACGATCATCGGCTTCGTGTTGTTCGGCATTCTGGTGTTCTGGTTTATCCAGGATATTACCCAGAAAAAACACACGGTGCTGCGCAACTATCCGGTTATCGGGCGGCTGCGCTTTTTGCTTGAGCAAATGGGGGAGTATTTCCGGCAATATTTTTTTGCCGGCGATCGCGAGGAGATGCCATTTAACCGCGCGACCCGCGTCTGGGTATACAAGGAAGCCAAGAACGAGGGCGGCATCATAGGCTTCGGGTCAACCAATGATCTGCGCGAGCCCGGCTCGATCCTGTTCGTGAATCATCCGTATCCGGTGCTCGAGGAGGACCGTCTGCCGACACCATCGTTGGTAATCGGCGAGGGCTACTGCCGTTATCCGTTCGAAGGCAAATCGGTCGTTAATATTTCCGGCATGAGCTATGGCGCCATTTCGGCTCCGGCAGTGCGCGCACTATCGCGCGGCGCCGGGGTTGCCGGGTGCTGGATGGACACCGGCGAGGGCGGATTATCGCCGTATCATCTCGAAGGCAACTGCGATGTCATCATGCAGATCGGCACCGCCAAGTACGGGATCCGCGATCTCGACGGCGTTTTTTGTCCCGACAAGGCGAAAGAGCTCGCACATGTCGTTAAAGCATTCGAAATCAAGTTGTCGCAGGGCGCTAAACCCGGCAAAGGCGGAGTTCTGCCCGCGGTCAAGGTGACCGCAGAAATTGCGCGTATTCGTGGCATTCCGGCAGGTCAGGATTCGATCAGCCCCAATCGTCACCAGGACATCGCCAATGTCGATGATTTGCTCGACAAGGTCGCCTATGTGCGTGAACTGACCGGGCGCCCGGTCGGTGTCAAGACCGCAATCGGCGGCTGGGAATTCATCAACGAGCTATGCGATGCCGTGCTGCGGCGGGGCAGGGAGTTTGCGCCGGACTTTATTGCGATCGATGGCGGTGAAGGCGGCAGCGGTGCCGCGCCACAGACGCTGATGGACCACATGGGCCTGCCGATTGCCGAAGCATTGCCGCGCGTGGTTGATGCACTGTTGCAAGCCGATCTGAAAACCCGCATTCGCGTGATCGCCGCGGGGAAGCTCGTGACTTCTGCACGCGCGGCGTGGGCGTTGTGTGTCGGCGCCGATTTCATCAATACGGCGCGCGGCTTCATGTTCGCGCTCGGCTGCATCCAGGCGCTGCGCTGCCACACCAATACCTGTCCGACCGGAGTCACCACGCACAACAAACGGCTGCAGCGCGGATTGGTGGTCGAGGAGAAATACGTCCGCATCGCCAATTACGTCAACAATATGAACAAGGAGATCGACATGATTGCGCACTCGTGCGGCTGCCGCCACGCGCGTGAGCTCAAACGGGAGCACGTGCGTGTCGTTCAATCGGCGAACCACAGCACCGCGCTCAATATGCTTTATCCCTATCCGGTCGCGGGAGTGCGCCCCGCGCCCAAGTCCGCTCCGAACGTTAACACTAGGCCTGATCCGCGGCGTGAAGGAGCAGCCGCGTAGGCTGCTGTCGCTCTCAACGATCGCGATCCGAATCGCGCTCGATCGACTCATCGCGCTCGGCGAATCCCGCCTCGGCCTCTAGCCACATCACATTGATAATGCCGAACGCAAGCGCAACGCCAATACCGAGTATCCAGGTGAAATACCACATTTGACCGTCCGATCTAGTGTCCTGAATCGTTAGTTCGTTGATAAAGTCGTAAACGTACGAGCGATCTATCTATTGCAAAAGTGTCGATTCTCGACATCTTTTGTTCAGCGAATTAATGATTCAGGACGCTAATATAAATGTTCGCCGTCGCGTACCGACTGCGCCGTGACCTTGCCGCGGACCACGCGATAGACCCAACCGGTATATGCGATGACGACCGGCAGGCATACGACGATCGCAACCAACATAATCATCAGCGTGTGATGGCTGGAGACCGCGTCCCACGCGGTCAGACTGCTCGCCGGATGCGAAGAGGATGGCATCAGGAATGGAAACATTGAAAGGCCGGCGGTCAGAATGATCCCCGTCACGCTGCAGCCGGTCGCGACAAAAGCGGGCACCGTGCGGGGTGATGTTGCGAGCCACGCTGCGACCGCCGCGGCGCCGATGCCGACCGCGGGCGCGAGCATCGTCCACGGATACGAGGTGTAATTGACGAGCCACAGACCGGCGCCGGACTCGACCTGTTTCAGCAGCGGATTGGCGGCACTGGCGCCTGCGGGCATCGCGATGATTCTGTAGCCATCGATTCCCGCTGCAACCCAGAATCCGCCTATCACGAAACATGCAAGCGTCCCGAGCGCGCTCCAGCGCAACGCGTGGTTCGCACGGCGCTGTACTTCGCCGGTGGTTTTGACGCGCAGGAAAGCCGCACCGTGCATCACCAGCATGCCGAGGCTTACCAGCCCACACAGCAGCGCGAACGGATTGAGCAACGCAAGAAAAGTGCCGGTATAGGTAATACGCATGGTACTGTCGAACTGAAATGGCACGCCCTGCAGTAGATTGCCGAACGCGACGCCGAACACGGTGGCCGGGACCGCGCCACCGGCGAATAACGCCCAATCCCACGCCGAGCGCCAGCGCGGGTCCGGGATTTTGCTGCGGGACTCGATGCCCAGCGGCCGCATGAAGAGCGCAAACAGGATCAGCAGCATCGCTGCGTAGAAACTGTAAAACGCGGCCGCATACACGAGCGGCCATGCGGCAAATATTGCGGCGCCGGCGGTGACGAGCCACACCTGGTTGCCTTCCCACGTCGGCTTGATCGAAGCGATGATGACGCGCCGTTCGTCATCGTTTCTGCCGATAAACGGCAGCAGGGCACCGACGCCCATGTCGAAGCCGTCGGTCAGAGCAAATCCAATCAGCAGCACGCCGATCAACAGCCACCAGATAATTTTCAGCGTTTCATAGTCGAGCAACATAGGGCTCATCACGCCTTGGCAGGAGCGCCCGATTCGCCGTGATAACGGCCGGTGCCGAGGCTCGCGGGACCGAGTTTGATGTATTTGAGCATCAGCCAGACTTCAATGATCAATAGCACGGTATAAAACGTGAAAAAACCAGCGAGGCTGAAATAGACCTGCGCGGGGTCGAGGCTGGAAGCAGACAAATGCGTCGGCAGGATTTCGCTGATCGTCCACGGTTGACGCCCGTATTCGGCGACGATCCAGCCGAGTTCCGCCGCGATCCATGGCAGCGGCATCGTCCACAACGCAAAGCGCAGCAGCCAGACGCGCTCGATGACGCTGCGCCGCGCACAATAGTAGAAAGCGAGCACGAACAGCAGGAGCAGCGTAAGGCCGCAGCCGACCATAATGCGAAACGACCAGAAAATCGGCGCGACCCGCGGAATCGATTCCTCGACTGCCTGGTGAATCTGAGCGGGAGTTGCATCCACCACGCGCGGCGCGAATTTCTTGAGCAGCAGGCCGTATCCAAGGTCGCGCTTTTGATTTTCGAATAGCTCCCTGGTTTTCTGCGATTGCTCACCCGACCTGAGTTCCTGCAATGCGCCGTAGGCGATCATGCCGTTTTCAATACGTTTCTGATGGTCGGCTTTGAGATCCTTGATGCCCATCACCGGCTGATCAAACGAGCGTGTCGCAATAATGCCCATCAGGTAAGGTATGCGAATGGCGTAGTCGGTGCGTTCCGCCTCCTGATTCGGAAAACCAAACACCGTGAACGAAGCTGGAGGTTTTTGCGTTTCCCACTCAGCCTCGATGACCGCGAGCTTCACTTTTTGCGACTCGCCGGTGGCGTAGCCCGATTCGTCGCCGAGCACGATCACCGACAGCGTCGATGCAAGTCCGAAACCGGCGGCGATGGCGAATGAGCGCAGCGCAAATCCCACATTTTTGCGTCTGAGCAGGTACCATGACGACACGCCGAGCACGAACGAGGCGGCCGTCACATAACCGGCCGCGGCGGTGTGAACGAACTTGACCTGCGCGACCGGGTTGAAAATCAACTCGCTGACGCTGGTGAGTTCCATCCGCATCGTATCAGGATTGAATTCCGCGCCGACCGGATTCTGCATCCAGGCGTTAGCGATCAGGATCCACAGCGCCGACAGGCTTGAGCCGAATGCAACCAGGAAGGTGACTGCCAGATGGCCGACTTTCGACAGCCGCTCCCAGCCGAAGAAAAACAGTCCGACGAAAGTGGATTCGAGAAAGAACGCGACTAAACCTTCGATCGCAAGAGGCGTGCCGAAGATGTCACCGACATAATGCGAGTAATAAGCCCAGTTAGTCCCGAACTGGAACTCGAGTGTGATGCCGGTGGTGACGCCCATTGCGAAATTGATGCCGAACAGCTTGCCCCAGAACTGCGTCATGTCCTTGTATACCGGCTTGCCGGTCATGACGTAGACCGATTCCATGATCACGAGCAGCCATGACAACCCGAGCGTCAGCGGCACGAACAGGAAATGATAGAGCGCAGTCAGGCCAAACTGCAGACGAGACAACTCGACGACGTCAGCGCTCGGCATGCGCAGGCTCCGCAGGAGAGGCCGGGATCAGCAATCGGTGTTCGACCTGGGAAAGTTCAAGCTGCATATGGCGCGCCGGGGGATCGCTGAAAAAAGCCCACCAGATCATCCACAATAGCAGGAACTTGAGAATCAGGACCCACGTGATCTCGCGCGCCAACGGACTCGAGCGCGACCATGCGCTGCGCCACCGCCGTTGCCGGAATGTTAGCGCAGCCATGAGCTGAGACCAGACAGCACGCATGGACTTATTTTAAACCGGTTTTTCCGCGAGCGAGACGAATCTCGGCATCGCCGGGCGTTTGAACGCGGTTAGAACATGACATTCGAATGCGAACGGTGCTTGAAATTACGAACTATTCCCCCATTTTTAGCATAATTAATCCGAGGTCATAATGCGATTCGATAAATTTACGACCAAGTTCCAGCAGGCGTTTGCCGACGCCCAGAGCCTCGCGGTCGGCCGTGACAACCCGTACATCGAGCCCCAGCATCTGCTGCTTGCGCTGCTGGACCAGGAGGACGGTGGCACTACGTCGCTGCTGGCGCGCGCCGGCGTTAATGTGCCGGCGCTGAAAACCGCACTGACCGCCGCCATCGGGCGTTTGCCCAAGGTCGAGGGGCAGGGCGGTGAGGTCAACGTTTCGCGCGAATTAGCCAATCTGCTTAACCTGACGGACAAGGAGGCGCAAAAGCTCGGCGACCAGTTCATCGCGTCGGAAATGTTCCTGCTTGCACTGTCGCAGGACAAGGGCGAGACCGGGCGGCTGCTCAAGCAGCACGGCGGCGCGCGCGCGGCCCTCGAGCAGGCAATCAAGGCAGTGCGCGGCGGCGAGAACGTCAGCAGCGCGGAAGCGGAAGGCGCGCGCGAAGCGCTCAAAAAATACACGATCGATCTCACGGAGCGCGCGCGTTCCGGCAAGCTCGACCCGGTGATCGGGCGCGACGACGAAATCAGACGCGTGATACAAATACTGCAGCGCCGCACCAAGAACAACCCGGTGCTGATCGGCGAGCCGGGTGTCGGCAAGACCGCGATCGTCGAAGGACTGGCGCAGCGTATCGTCAACGACGAGGTGCCCGAAACGCTCAAAGGCAAGCGCGTATTGTCGCTCGACATGGCGATGCTGATTGCCGGTGCCAAATATCGCGGTGAATTCGAAGAACGGCTCAAATCCGTGCTTAAGGAAATTTCGCAGGAAGCCGGCCGCAACATCATTTTCATCGACGAGCTGCACACCATGGTCGGCGCCGGCAAGGCCGAAGGCGCGATGGACGCCGGCAACATGCTCAAGCCCGCGCTCGCCCGCGGCGAGCTGCACTGCGTCGGCGCGACCACGCTCGACGAGTACCGCAAGTACATCGAGAAAGACGCCGCACTCGAGCGCCGCTTCCAGAAAGTGCTGGTCGACGAACCGTCGGTCGAAAGCACGATCGCGATACTGCGCGGGCTGCAGGAAAAATACGAACTGCATCATGGCGTCGATATCACCGACCCGGCGATCGTCGCCGCGGCGGAGCTTTCGCACCGCTACATCACCGACCGCTTCCTGCCGGATAAAGCGATCGATCTGATCGACGAAGCCGCTTCCCGCATCAAAATGGAAATCGATTCCAAGCCGGAAGCGATGGATAAGCTCGAGCGGCGTTTAATTCAGATCAAGATCGAGCGTGAGGCGGTCAAGAAGGAGAAAGACGAGGCTTCGCGCAAACGGCTGCAGGCGCTCGAAGAAGAGATCAAGCGCCTCGAGCGTGAATATTCGGACCTCGAGGACATCTGGAAGGCCGAGAAAGCGCAGGTGCAGGGTTCACAGCACGTCAAGGAAGAGCTCGAGAGGCTCAAACTCGAGATGGAAGCGGCTAAACGCAAGGGCGACTGGCAGCAGGTGTCGGAGATCCAGTACGGCCGCATACCAGAGCTCGAAGCGCAGTTAAAGCAGGCTGCGAGCTCCGAATCGACTGGAGGTGGAACCGCCAAGGAACGCAAGTTCAAGCTCTTGCGCACTCAGGTCGGCGCTGAAGAGATCGCCGAAGTGGTATCGCGCATGACCGGGATTCCGGTTTCGAAAATGATGCAGGGTGAGCGCGAGAAGCTGCTGCTGATGGAAGACCGCCTGCACCAGCGGGTCGTCGGTCAGGACGAAGCGGTGCGCCTGGTGTCGGATGCGATCCGGCGCTCGCGCGCCGGACTCGCCGACCCCGACAAGCCCTATGGCTCGTTCCTCTTTCTTGGACCCACCGGCGTCGGCAAGACCGAATTATGCAAGGCGCTTGCTCAATTTCTGTTCGATTCCGAAGAGCACATGATCCGCATCGATATGTCGGAATTCATGGAGAAGCATTCGGTCGCGCGCCTGATCGGCGCGCCGCCCGGTTACGTCGGTTACGAAGAAGGTGGTCATCTGACGGAGGCGGTGCGCAGGAAGCCGTATGCCGTAATCCTGCTTGACGAAATCGAGAAGGCTCATCCGGACGTTTTCAACGTGTTGCTGCAGGTGCTCGACGATGGACGCATGACGGACGGGCAGGGACGTACCGTCGATTTCAAGAACACCGTTATCGTGATGACTTCCAATCTGGGATCGCAGATGATCCAGCAGATGGCGGGCGACGACTACAGTGCCGTCAAGGACGCGGTGCTGGCCGAGGTTAAAACGCATTTTCGGCCCGAATTCGTCAATCGCATCGACGAAATCGTTGTGTTTCACGCGCTCGACGAGACGAATATCAAGTCGATTGCGCAAATTCAGATCGGCTACCTTCAAAGGCGTCTTGCAAAAATGGACATCAGGCTGGAAGTCAGCGACGCCGCGCTGGCGCACATCGCCAAGGCCGGATTCGATCCGGTATTCGGCGCACGGCCGTTGAAGCGCGCGATCCAGTCCGAGATCGAGAATCCGCTCGCCCGGCAGATATTGGAAGGCCAATTTGCGGCAAAAGACACGATCAAGGCCGACGCCGTTAAAGGCGAGATTCGTTTTACCAAAGCCTGATAGGGTGGGCCCGGGCCGACCCCCGTGAGATTTTTGCTGGACCGACTTGAGGGTCAGGTACTTCTTTGTACGCTCCGAACGTGTTAATTTAGCGCGGTGTCGCCCTGCAGGCTGATGCAGAACCCGCTGGGAGCCGCGTTCGCACGAAAAGTGCTCAGATGCTAGGCGCGCGACGAAGGTCGAACGCTCGTTCTGTTCGACGAGGCGCGCAACGCCGCAGCTGGGCACTTTTCGTGCAAACCCTTCGGGGCGGTGCTTGGCGGGGCGATCTGCTTTGTTGCGAGCCTTGCGAATAGTCCGGCTATTCGTCTGCGGCTCGCGTCGCGCATCTCACCCCGCCAAGCAGCGCCGCGGCCCCATGGGGTTCTGCATCAGCCTGCTAGAATGCGTGAACTATGGACCGCCACGCTGCTATGACAGGTACGATTGTCGCCGGCGTTTGAATAATTTGTCCCGACCGGCGATGGGCGGCACCCGGAGACATTGCCGCGGCAGTACCATTTGACCTTAAGGACAGCTGGACCGGTTCGGTGAAAAAAAAACAGACCAAGCGAGCTTCACTCAGTGTAACGCGCAAGACGCTCGAGAGGCGTGAACGCCAAATCGAGCTGTCGCGCCGCAAGCTGCATGAGAAGGAGCGCATGCTCGCGACGCTCATGAGCAATCTCGACGGCATGGTCTATCGCTGCCGTTACGATAGTCAGTGGACCATGGAGTTCGTGAGCGAAGGCTGTTATCAGCTCACGGGCTACCGCCCCGAAGACCTGATTCTCAACAACGTGATCTCATACGAAGAGCTCGAACATCCGGACGACCGTGCGCATGTGCGCGCGGAGATCAGCGTCGCACTCGCCGAAAAACGCCGCTTTTTGTTGGAATACCGGATCCAATGCCGTGACGACCGGATCAAATGGGTCTGGGAGCGCGGCGTTGGCATCTACGATGAGAAAGGCAATGTCGTCACGCTTGAAGGTTTCATCGAGGATGTCACCGAACGCAGGCTGTCGACGCACTCCCTGCAGCAGGCCGAGCGCAGCTTCCGCAGCATCTTCGAAAATGCAACCGAAGGCATTTTTCAGACTTCGCCTGACGGCCGCTATCTCAATGTCAATCCGGCGCTCGCGCGCATCTACGGTTACGAGACTCCCGCCGAGCTTATCGCGAGCATCGGCGACATTCAGCACCAGCTTTACGCCGATGTAGCGCGGCGCTCCGAATTCATGCGTCTGATGCAGGAGAACGGCACCGTGACCAATTTTGTTTCCGCGATCCGGCGCAGGGGCGGCGATGAAATCTGGATTTCCGAGAATGCCCGCGCCGTGCTCGACGAAGCAGGCGCGCTCCTGTTTTACGAGGGCACCGTCGAGGATGTCACGGAGACCAAGCTCAACCAGGAAAAGCTCGAGTACCTTGCCAACCACGATCCGGTGACCAATCTGCCCAACCGGCTGCTGATGAACGACCGCCTGCGCCAGATGATGCTGCGCGCCCAGCGCACCAACAGCATCGTCGCGGTGGCGCTTGTCGATCTCGACAATTTCAAGCTGATCAACGACACGTTCGGCCATAACCGGGGCGATCAGTTGCTGCAGACCATGGCGCAACGGATGCTCGCCTGTGTGCGCGAGAGTGATACTGTCGTGCGTCTGGGCGGTGATGAATTTGTGTTGTTGCTCTCGGGGCTAGGCCGGGGCGAGGCCATGTCGCAGGTTACAGAGCGCGTGCTGCACGCAATTGCGCGGCCGTCGCAGATCGAAGGTCGCGAGTTGAGCGTATCGTGCAGCATGGGCGTCAGTATTTTTCCACGCGATGGCCGTGACGTGCAGACGCTTCTGAAGAACGCCGACACTGCAATGTACAAAGCGAAAGATTACGGACGCAATAACTTTCAGTTTTATTCGCCCGAGATGAATTCAGTGATTGCGGAGCGCCTGGAATTGCAGACCTTGCTGCGCAAGGCGGTCGAGGAGAGCGAATTTGTGCTGCTGTATCAGCCTAAAGTCGATCTGGTCTCGGGACGCATCGCCGGGATGGAAGCGTTGTTGCGCATCAAAAACGCTGATGGCAGCCTGCTGCAGCCGGAGAATTTTATCCGACTGGCCGAAG
>DASYSI010000093.1:0-4011 GCA_036003485.1 Burkholderiales bacterium
ACATCAAGCCCGAAGTTACGCAGAAGCTGCCGGAAACGCAGGCGCGGCGCTTCCGCGCGATTTTGCTCGAGGACAACGCGAAAGCGATGAAGGTTGGTCTCGCCGACCCGACCGATCTCAACGCGTATGACGAAATCGCACGCATTCTGAAGCGCGAGATCGAAATCACGGTCGTTACCGAATCGCAGCTGCTGACGACCATCGACCGCTCAATCCTGCGCTGCAGGCATTCGTCGATCAGCGATTACGCCAACTGCAATAGCAGCCGGCAGGTTCAGGTTTCGAGTTCCAGGTTTGAGGTTGTTAAATTCAAACTTGAAACCAGCAACCCGAAACGTTCTACCGCGGCAACGCTCTCGCCACCATCCAGCCCTGAATCTCGATTGCGCCCGCCTGGCGCAGGTTACGCGCGAGCTCGTTCAGCGTTGCCCCCGTCGTCATCACGTCGTCGATCACTGCGACACTCAGGCCACTCAAGTCAGCGTCGCACACAAACGCGCCGCGGACGTTTTTTGCGCGCTCGTTCCAGGGCAGCGACGCTTGCGGCGTATTGTCGCGCACCCGCCGGCACGCGTCCGTTGCCAGCGCTACGCGCGTCAAGCGGCTCACCACGCGAGCGATCTCGAGCGCCTGGTTGAAGCCGCGGCCGCGTAAGCGTGCGGGAGCGAGCGGCATCGGAATGATCAGATCAGCGCTGCCGGCAAGCTTGCTAGTGAGCGCGTGCGCCAACAACGGTGCGAGTGCGAGATTGCCGCCGTATTTGTACTGGTGAATCAACGGTGCAAGCGGCCAGGCATAGGCAAACGCCGCGCTCACTCGATCATAGCGTGGCCGATCAGCGAGGCACGCACCGCAGAGACGACCTTCATCCGTGGGTAGCGCGCACTGCGGGCAGTGCACAGCGTCCAGCCATGGCAAACATGAGTAGCACTCAGCACAAAGTGCCTGCGTAAGGCCCGGGGTGGCACATAGCACGCACTGTTGTGGCAGTGCGCGCTGTGCGGAATCAAGGCAGCTGTTCAAAAACAAGCGTTGCCAGTTTGACAAACGTCGGGTGATCGCTGATGATAACAAAGTCATGATCTAACGATATTTTTCGCTATTTACTCGTAGTTTATTTGCGGCAATCCACAGTGACTCCATGAACGACAACGCATCAATGGCCGCTATTGCCGACACCGCGCAATCTGGACGATGGAGCGTGGCGGCAGTCGAAGCATTGTTCGATCTGCCATTCAACGACCTGATCCATCGCGCGCAGACCGTGCACCGCGCGCAATTCGACGCCAATGCCGTGCAGTTGTCGACCTTGCTATCGATCAAATCCGGCGGCTGTCCCGAGGATTGCGGCTATTGTCCACAGGCTGCGCGTTATCACACCGACGTCGATAACGAGGACATGGTTGGCCTCGATACGGTCGTTGCGGCGGCGCGCGCCGCGAAAAGCGATGGTGCAACGCGTTTTTGCATGGGCGCTGCGTGGCGCGGTCCTAAGCAGCGCGATCTTGAACGCGTGATCGAGATGGTCAAGGCGGTGCGCAGCATCGGCATGGAAACGTGCGCCACACTCGGTATGCTGAAAGATGGCCAGGCCGAGCAATTGAAAGCAGCCGGCCTCGACTATTACAACCACAATCTCGATACCGCACCCGATTTTTACGGCGCAATCATTTCGACGCGTACGCAGGACGCACGCCTCGAAACCCTCGCCCAAGTACGCGGCGCTGGCATACATGTCTGTTGCGGCGGCATCGTCGGCATGGGCGAGACACGGCATACGCGCGCCGCGCTGATCGCGCAACTCGCCAATCTCGATCCCTATCCCGAAAGCGTGCCGATCAATAACCTGGTGCAGGTCGAGGGCACACCGCTGCACGGCACCGCCAAGCTTGATTTGTTCGAGTTCGTGCGCACCATTGCATGCGCACGCATTACGATGCCGAAAGCGATGGTGCGGCTTTCCGCCGGCCGCCAGGACATGCCCGAAGGCATTCAGGCACTGTGTTTTCTTGCCGGCGCCAATTCGATTTTCTACGGTGAAAAGCTGCTGACCACGGGTAATCCCGAAACCGAACGCGATCGGGCGCTCATGAGCAGACTCGGCATCTATCCAATGGATCCCGCCTCACGCCTCACGCCTGACGCCTAACCTCTACCAGCACTTCATGTCGTTCGCAGACCTCTGCGCTGAGCTGGCCGCACTCGACGCGCGCGGCCTCACGCGTAATCGCCGTGTGCTTGAAAGCCCGCAAAGCGCGCGCGTTGTCGTCGATGGCCAGGATCTCGTTGCATTCTGCAGCAATGATTACCTGGGGCTCGCTTGCGATCCGCGCCTGGTTGCGGCCGCCTGCGAAGGCGCCGCGCGCTACGGGGTCGGTGCCGGCGCGTCGCATTTGATCCTGGGTCATGCCGTAGCCCATCACGCGCTCGAGCCCGCGCTGGCGCATTTCGTACGGCTGCCGCGTGCGCTGCTGTTCTCGACTGGTTATATGGCGAACCTTGGAATCGTGACTGCACTCGTCGGGCGCGAGGACGCGGTATTCGCCGACAGGCTCAATCACGCGTCGCTCAACGATGCCGTGCTGTTGTCGCGCGCCAAGTTCAAGCGTTATGCCCACGGCGATCTCAACGTGCTCGAAAGGCTGCTCGCGACGTCCGCGGCGCGGCGCAAGCTGGTCGTCAGCGACGCGGTTTTCAGCATGGACGGCGACATCGCTCCGGTGCCCGAGCTGCTGCGGTTGTGCGAACGCTTTGATGCGTGGCTCTTGCTCGACGACGCGCACGGTTTCGGCGTGTTGGGCGCCGACGGCGCCGGCGTGCTGCAGCATTACGGTATCGCCTCGGAACGCATCGTTTATATGGCGACGCTCGGCAAGGCGGCCGGCGTTTTCGGCGCATTCGCTGCAGGCCAGGCTCAATTGATCGAAACGCTGGTGCAGCGCGCGCGGTCGTATATTTACACCACGGCAACGCCGCCGCTGCTCGCGCACGTCGTGCTGACGAGTCTCGAAATCATTGCCGGCGAAAAGTGGCGGCGCGAACGGCTCGCGCAGCTCATCAACCGGCTCAAGCAAGGCGTGGCAGGTCTGCGCTGGGTGCTGATGCCGTCCGATACCGCGATCCAGCCGCTCGTAATCGGCGCGAACGACGAGGCGCTGCGAATTTCCGCGGCGCTCGCCAAGCGCGGTGTGCTGGTACCGGCGATCCGGCCGCCGACCGTACCGCAAGGTAGCGCGAGGCTGCGCATTTCGTTGTCGGCTGCGCACAGCGAGCACGATGTTGCACAGCTGGCGGACGCTTTGGTTGAGATTGAAAAAGAGAAGCTTTAATGGGTTTGCATGTCGCGAGCAAAGGCAGCGGACCCGATCTCGTGTTGCTGCACGGCTGGGGAATGAATGGCGGGGTGTGGGATGAGACCGCTTGCGCGCTTGCACCCTATTTTCGGGTGCACTGCGTCGATTTGCCGGGGCATGGCGCGAGCTCGGATGAGTGCTGCACGCTCGACGCAATCGCCGACGCATTGGCCGCGGCTTTGCCCGAGCGCGTGACCGTGTGTGGCTGGTCACTCGGCGGGCAGGTCGCGCTCGCTTGGGCGCTGCGCGCGCCGCGGCAGGTCGAGCGCCTGGTACTGATTTCAAGCACGCCGCGTTTTGTGAATGGCATGCAATGGGAATACGGAGTTGACGCCGCAGTGTTCGATGGTTTTGCGCGCGATCTGGCCGGTGATTGCCACGCGGCGCTGCAGCGTTTTCTGGTGCTGCAGACACACGGCGATGCCGACGCGCGCGAACTATTGCGCCGGCTGCGCGAGCGGCTGTCCGAGTGTGGAGAGCCCGGCGTCGCGGCGCTCGCAGCGGCGCTGCGCGTATTGCAGGTCACTGACTTGCGCGCCAGCTTGCCGCGGATTGCGCAGCCGGCGCTGATCCTGCATGGCGAACGCGATGCGATAGCTCCGCTTGCCGCAGGTCAATATCTGCAGCGCTCATTGCCGCGTGCTGCGCTCGAAGTATT
>DASYSI010000094.1:0-9223 GCA_036003485.1 Burkholderiales bacterium
CCGGCGCGCTGCAATACCGCCTCGAGCTGTTGCGCGGACGCTGCGCGCGGGCCTTCCACAGTCGCCGCGTACCAATGCGTGATGCGATCTTTGACCGCGTCGACGACGCCGGCAATATCCTTGTCCTTCAGCATAGAAAAAACCGCAACTGTGCGCGCGGACTTCGGCAGGTTTGCGAGACTTACCGCAAGCGCGCGTGCGGCTTGCGGATTATGCGCCACGTCGAGTATCACCTGTGGACGGCCCGGCAGGACCTGAAAGCGCGCGGCAATCTCTGCATTGAGCAAACCACTGCGGATGTCCTGCGCCGTTACGGGCAAGCGCTCATGCAGCGAATCGATCGCGGTCAGGCACGCTGCCGCATTGGCGAGTTGATAAGCGCCGCGCAATGCCGGGTATGGCAGTCCGTGTCGTTTGCCGCGAGGGCCCCAGTATTGCCACTGGCCTACGGCCGCGACGCCGCCAAAATCGCGCTCGATTAGGATTAGTTCGGCGCCGATCCTGCGTGCATGAGCAAGCAGTGTCGCCGGCGGATCGGCATCGGCGCAGATCGCGGGCCGGCCCGCGCGGAAAATTCCGGATTTTTCAAAACCGATCGCCTCGCGCGTGTCGCCGAGGTAATCCTGATGGTCGAGATCCACGCTCGTCACCAACGCGCAGTCGGCATCGAACGCATTGACGGCATCGAGCCGCCCGCCGAGCCCTACTTCGAGTATGCCTACATCGATTTTAGCGTCGGCAAATGCGAGCATCGCCGCGAGCGTGCCGAACTCGAAATAAGTGAGCAAAGTATCGCCCCGTGCCGATCCCTGCTCCGCGCTCAGGCGTGCCCCCTCAATGCGTTCGAATGCCGCGCACAGCACTGCGTCGTCGACTTCGCGGCCTCCGATACGCACGCGTTCGTTGTAGCGCAACAGGTGCGGCGACGTGTAGCAACCAACCCGATAACCTGCGTGCAGCAGAATGGCTTCGAGCATCGCGCAGCACGAGCCCTTGCCGTTGGTGCCGCCGACGGTGATGATCGGATACCCGGGAGCCAGCGCAAGCGCCCCGCTGACGCGTAAGACGCGCTCGAGCCCCATGACGATGGCCTGCGGGTGCAGCTGTTCCAAATAATGGAGCCACTCGTCGAGCGTCCGCGGCTTTGGGTTTCGGTTTTCCGGTTTCAAGTTGAGCTCGCCAGCAAGGTCAAATAGCATTGAAGCCCGAGTGCCGGGATGTGATCACGAGGTGCCGCGGAGAAATGAATCAGGTTTTAACTCGAACCCGAACCCTTTAAGGTGGAACTTGGAACTTGTTAACCGCTTAAGCTGCCGCGGGACGCCTGAGCAGTAACGTGAGCAAGTTGGCGATCTTGTCGCGCATCTCGCGCCGGTCGACGATAAAATCGATCGCGCCGTGCTGCAACAGGAATTCCGAGCGCTGAAAACCTTCGGGCAGCGTTTCGCGCATCGTCTGTTCGATCACGCGCGGTCCGGCAAAGCCGATCAGGGCATTCGGTTCAGCAAGCACGATATCGCCGATCATCGCAAAACTCGCCGATACCCCGCCCATGGTCGGGTCCGTGAGTACAGAAATGAACGGCAGCTTTTCGGCCGCGAGCTGGGTCAGCGCGGCGCAGGTTTTCGACATTTGCATCAGCGAGAGCAAGCCTTCCTGCATGCGCGCACCGCCGCTCGCAGTAAAGCATACCAGTGGCAGCTTTTGTTCGAGGCACAAATGTACTCCGCGTACAAAGCGCTCGCCCACTACCGAACCCATCGAGCCGCCGAGAAATCCGAACTCGAATGCGGCAGCGATCAGAGGTGTGGTTTTGACGCTGCCCTGCATCACCACCAGCGCGTCGTCTTCCTCCGTGTCTTTCTTGGCTTCTTCGAGACGCTCGATGTAACGCCGGCTGTCCTTGAACTTGAGAGTATCGACCGGCACGACCTCGTAACCGATTTCGTAGCGGCCTTCGGCGTCGAGCAGATAATCGAGGCGCGCGCGCGCACTGACGCGATTATGATGATTGCATTTCGGGCAAACGTCCAGATTTTGCTCGAGATCAGTGCGATAAAGTACTGCCTCGCACGATTCGCATTTGCTCCAAAGGCCCTCGGGGACGACTTTTTTTGCGCTGCCGGTATCCCGTTTGATCTTGGGCGGAAGTAGTTTTTGCAACCAGCTCATAGAGTAGACATTTCAGCTATCCAGCGCGCCGCGGATATCCTTCACCAGTACCGAAATATTGTCCAGCACGCGATCACGCGAGCTCGTTTCCATTTCCTGCACCAGCCGGCTGCCAATCACCACGGCATCGGCGATTTTCGCCACCGCCTTCGCCGTCTGCCCGTCGCGGATGCCGAAACCCACACCGATCGGAAGCTTGATTTGCGAACGGATCCGCGGAATCTTGCGGGATATCTCATCGAGATCAAGATTCGTCGCGCCGGTTACCCCACGCAGCGATACGTAGTAGATGTAGCCACGTGCGTAACGCGCAACCTCTCGAACGCGCGACTCGGCAGAAGTCGGCGCCAGCAGAAAGATCAAATCGATCTTATGTTGAGCCAGAAGTTCGGAAAGCCGCGCCGCTTCCTCGGGCGGATAATCGACAACCAGCACGCCATCTACGCCGGAGGCGCGTGCCGCCGCGACAAATGTGTCGTAGCCCATCGCTTCGATCGGATTGGCATATCCCATCAGCACGACCGGCGTCTTGACGTTGGTCGTGCGGAATTCGGTCACGAAGCCGAGCACATCCTTCATGGATGTGCCGTGCTTCAACGCACGCTCGCTCGAGCGCTGTATTGTCGGTCCGTCGGCCATCGGGTCCGAAAACGGCACTCCGAGCTCGATCACGTCAGCGCCTGCTTCCGCCAGCGTATGCATCAAAGGCACCGTTAGGGCGGAATCGGGATCGCCGGCAGTGACAAACAGGATGAGCCCTTTACGGTTTTGCCGTTCGAGCGCGGCGAAAGTGGCGGCAATACGTGACATCAGAAAACCCTTGTGGAAGGCGTGAGACGTGTGGCGTAACTGCTCACGATGATTTTGAGCTTACGCCTCAAGCCTAACGCCTTGCGCTCTCACTCGAACTTAAGTCCTGACTTTTCGGCGACGGTATGCATGTCCTTGTCGCCGCGTCCGGAGAGGTTGACGAGCAGCGCCTGGTCCTTGCGCATGCGCGGCGCCATTTTCGCAGCATAGGCGAGCGCATGGCTCGACTCGAGCGCGGGAATGATGCCTTCGAGCCGGCACAGGCGATGAAATGCTTCAAGCGCTTCGTCGTCGGTTACTGCCACGTACTCGGCGCGGCCGCTGTCCTTCAGCCATGCGTGCTCGGGGCCGACACCCGGATAATCGAGTCCCGCCGAAATCGAATGCGTCTCGATGATCTGACCGTTGTCGTCCTGCATCAGGTAGGTGCGGTTGCCGTGCAGCACGCCGGGCTTGCCCGCGCACAACGTTGCCGCATGCTTGCCGCTTTCAAGCCCGTAGCCCGCCGCTTCAACGCCGATCAAGCGTACATTCTCGTCCGCAATGTACGGATAAAACAAACCCATCGCGTTCGAGCCGCCGCCGACGCACGCGAGTACTGCGTCGGGCTGGCGCCCGAGCAGCTCGCGCATCTGCTGTATCGCTTCGACGCCGATCACCGACTGAAAATCGCGCACCATCATCGGATACGGATGCGGACCAGCCACGGTGCCGATGATATAGAACGTGTTGCTCACGTTGGTGACCCAGTCGCGCATTGCTTCGTTAAGCGCGTCCTTGAGGGTTTTCGAGCCTGACTCGACCGGCACCACCGATGCACCGAGCAGCTTCATGCGATATACGTTCTGCGCCTGGCGCCTTATGTCCTCCGAGCCCATGTAAACCACGCATTCCATGCCATACCGCGCGGCCACTGTCGCGGCGGCAACGCCGTGCTGGCCGGCGCCGGTTTCGGCGATCACGCGTGGCTTGCCCATTTGCTTCGCGAGCAATGCCTGGCCGACGGTATTATTGATCTTGTGCGCGCCCGTGTGATTCAGGTCTTCGCGTTTGAGATAGACCTGCGCGCCGCCGAAATGCTCTGACCAGCGCTTGGCGTGATAGACGGGGCTCGGACGGCCCACATAGTGCTTAAGCTCGTATTCGAACTCGGCGCGGAAGGCCGAATCGTTGCGGCAACGTTCGTACGCGGCCTTCAGTTCATCGAGCGCGTCGATCAGCGTCTCGGCGACGAACACCCCGCCATACGGCCCGAAATGACCATTGTGATCAGGCAAGTCATACATCTGCATTGCGAACACCTTGAAAAAATGCGGCCATTTTTTGCATATCCTTGATGCCCGGACTTGCTTCGACGCCGGAGCTGACATCAACCCCCGCCGGTCTAACGCCGCGTATCGCTGCACCGACGTTCACGGAATTAAGTCCGCCCGAGAGTACGATCGGCAACGGCAACTCGCGCGGGATCAAGCGCCAGTCGAAGACGGTGCCGGTGCCGCCATGTGCCGTTTCAACGTAGGCATCGAGAAGTAACCCACGCCCCGCACTGTAAAGCTGCGCGTATTGTAGCAAATCGACTCCTGGCCTGACGCGCACCGCCTTGATATAGGGCACGCGAAACTGCCCGCACATTTCAGGAGTTTCCTCACCGTGGAATTGCAGCAAGCTGAGCGGGACCTGCTCGAGCACGTCCTGAACAGCGGCAGGCTCTGCATTGACAAACAGTCCGACTGCAGTGACAAACGGCGGCAGCCTGCGCACGATCGCGGCGGCATGCTCAGGCGTGACGCAACGTGGACTCGCGGCGCAGAAAACGAAGCCGAGCGCGTGCGCGCCAAGCCGTACCGCCGCGATCGCGTCTTCAACCCGCGTGATGCCGCAAATTTTGACAGATGTCGCCATAACCCCGATCAATGCTCATCGAACCATGCGCGGCGCACAGCTTGCACCAATCCCCATTTGGCATCATAGCCCACGCGCGCGAGATATAGTCCCGCCGCCTCGAGCGTTGGTGCTGCAAGCTTGCGGTCGCGGCTTGCCAGTACAGAGGCGAGCCACGCCGGATCGTGCCTGCCTTTGCCGACGTAAACCAGGGAGCCGACGATGTTGCGCACCATGTGATGCAGAAACGAGTTGGCGACGAGCTCGAACACGATATAGTCGCCGCTCCCGCGGATATCCAGATGTTTGAGATCGCGCACCGGCGATTTCGCCTGGCATTCGGCCGAGCGAAATGCACTGAAGTCGTGCTCGCCAATGAGGTGGCGCGCGGCCGCGCGCATGCTTTCAATATCGAGCGGCAAATGAACCCAGCCAACGCGTCCCTGATTGATTGCAGGCCGCACCGGATGGTTTAGCAGCACGTAGCGATAGCAGCGCTCATACGCAGAGTAGCGTGCGTGAAATTCGGCAGCCGCCGGCTGCGCCCAGATTACTGCTGCACCCTGAGGAAGCAGCGCGCTTGTTCCACGCACCCACGCCGAGGGCGGTCGCTCGGCTCCGGTGTCGAAGTGCACTACCTGATCCAATGCGTGCACGCCGGCATCAGTGCGTCCGGCACAGATCGTTGCGATCTTCTCGCCCGCGATTTTCGCCAATGCGAGCTCCAGGGCATCCTGCACCGCGCATCGGGACGGCTGCGTCTGCCATCCGCAGAATGCACTGCCGTTGTATTCGATACCCAGAGCGACTCGCATCATTCGTGCGCCTATAAAACAAAACTGGCTGCGCTACGGCGCAGCCAGTTTGTGAACCAACGTTTGCGGAATGCTGCACGGCCCGGCGCTGCCGGCCGCGTCCTGTCAGCCGAGAGAATCGAGCAATTTCTTCGCCTCGGCTTGCTGTCCGGCATCGCCTTCTTTGGTCACTTCCTGCAGAATCTCGCGCGCTCCTTCCTGGTCGCCCATTTCCTGATACGCCTTGGCCAGATCGAACTTGGTTTGCACATCATACCAATGATCGTCTTTGGGTCCGCCTTCAACAGGCGCCGCTGCCGCCGCGGAAGCGTCGGTTCTCGGCACGTCGTCGAGATTGAGGTTGACATCATCGAGTTTGAATTCCGGCATCTGCGGAGCAGCGGAAGGAGCTTGGGCGGCGTTATCGCCCCCCACGTCCAGCTTGAGATCGGGCTCGACCATCACAACGGTCGACGTACGTTCCAGCGTCTTTTGAAGCTCGGCACCCTTCTCCGGATTTAGAATGAATGTGTCATCCTGGATATAATCTTTGCGTTCTGTGACTGTTTGCGTCCCGGCTGCCGGTGCTGCCGTATCGAAATTAAAGTCGATCACGTTAGCCATCGGCGCCGCTGAGTCACCGGTGACGTCAGTCACCGGGACAGATTCTCCGGGTGCGTCAAGGGTGATATCGGGTTCGGCGTGCGTATCGGCCGGCATCTCAAGCGTGAAGTCAGGCTCGAGTGCCGGACTCGCGGAAACCGCCGAGTCGGACGTAATGTCCTGGACTGCAGTCTTCGTGGTGTCCGAGGCTGCTGCCATGCCGGCCAGTACTCCGGGCGGCATAATTGCAGTGGAATCGAGCTCAACATCGGTCTGGGTAACAGTCGAGGTCGGCAACGTCTCGAAATCGAAATCGAGATCGGCTGCGGCTGGAGCGCCGCTGGCTGTCGGCACGGCGGCAGCCGGCGCCGTTCTGCCGGCTTCATATAGATTGTTCGCAGCATCGAGCGCGAACCCCATGGCCGCCGCTTTGAGCCAGTGCTCGCCTGTGCCATTGGTCTGAGCGTGCATCTTGCGCGCGACTTTTTCGAATGCAGCCTTGTCCCGACGACCGGCGTAAATTTGCAGAAGTTTGAGCTGCGCTTCTTCGTTGTTGGGGTTTTTCTCGAGTGCTTCATTCAGCACTTCTTCTGCTTGCGCATCGCGCCCGAAATTCAGATAAAGATCGGCTTCGGCAATCGGATCGACATCTTCGCCGACGGCAGTTGGCGCTGTCATCGGGCTTGGCGCGATCGCAGGTGCCGCTCTTTCGAGGCGCGGCGCAGCTTTCTCGCGAATGTCCTCTTCGGGTTCCACCTGAGCGCTCCGACGGCGCATCGCCAAGTACCCCCCGACCCCGAGCAACGCCAATAAACCGCCGATGCCGGCAAGATACAAGGGTTCGCCGAGTATCTGATCGAGCAGACTCGGCTGTGGAGGAACCACGACGGGCGCAGGTTTGGGCTTGGGCGGCGCTTGTACTTCGGGCTGCGGCGTGGGTGCTACGGCCGGTGCCTTGCCCTCCTCTTTGGCGGGTTCTGTTTTCGTTGCGTCTTTGCCCGGCTCGATTTTCGCAGCTTCGGTTTTCGCGGCGTCCGCCTTCGCGGCCTGGTCAGCTTTCACCGGCGGTTCGGGTTCCGGCTTGGCGCCCGGCGCAGGGGACGGTACGGGTTTCGCCGCCGGCACAGCAGGAGGCACCTGGCCCTTCACTTCGAGCAGCCGCTGCATGTCCTTGATGGTTTTCTCGAGCTGCGCGATACGATCGTTCGCATCCGCCAACGCTTTTTCGCGCGCGGTGGCTTCTTCCTCGAGTGCGCGCACCCGCTCCGTGTTCGTGCGCGCGGCGCCTTTACCGGTGCCCGCCTTGGCTGCTGCCGGCTCGCCTTTCGAGAGTCTCAATACTTCCTTCGGCGCTTCCTTGGAGGCTTTGTCCTCAACTGCAGTCGTAATCTTGCCGCTCGCAGCTGACTTCGATTCGCGCGCGGGCGCCTCGCTCGCCGCCCCCGCCAGCTTCTGGCGATAGGCATTCCAGTCCGCGGCCTGCACACGGATTTCCTTCACCGCCTCCGACTGTCCGGTACTTGCGATTTGCTCTTGCTCCGGCACGCGCAGTATCTTGCCGGTCTTCAACCGATTCATGTTGCCGTCGAACGCGTCAGGATTGCTGCGATATAAATTGACCAGCATTTGCTCGAGGGTGACCGCTTCAGGCTTGACGCTGGCCGCGATCTTTGCAAGCGTTTCGCCACGCTTAACGGGACCGTATTCTTTGCTTTCGACATTACCCGTGGCGGCGGCACGACGCGAGCCTGTAGCAGTCCCTTTGGCGCCGGGTTTTGCTTCGCCTGCAGCCGGCGCCTGTGCACCCGGCACGATCGGCAGCGTTTCGGACCCAACGGGAGGTGCAACGGCGGCGTACGGAGTTGATGTCGGCGCGCCCGGCGCAAATCCAGGCGGATCTATCAAAGCCGTATATTCTCGCACCAAGCGTCCCTGCGCCCAACTCAGCTCAACGAGGACACTCAGGAACGGTTCATTGATCGCGCGCGATGAGGTGATCTTGATGTAAGGCTGACCTTGCGCGCGTTTTTCGATACTCACGCGTGCGCCAACGAGCGCGGGGCTGTACTGGACGTTCGCTTGGGTGAAAGCTTCAGGCGCAGCAATGCGTGCCGACAGCGTCGCGAGCTCGTCCTTCTGCACTGAAACAAGATCAATCTGCGCGGACAGTGGCTGGCCCAGTGCGGAAAGAACAGTCAGTTTGCCCAATCCGGCTGCATGAGCAGCCCATGGCATTAGCACCAGAATAGCTGCTAATAACCATGTTTTATATGGCATTTTTTGCACTGCTGACCCTTTTGTTATTTTCAGCGATAAGTAAATTAACATCAAATAGTTAGGGTTGCAAGCTAACCCGGGGTCTAACCTCATGAATTTATTAGCGCGCAGCCAGTCGTGAGTTTACCAGACACACACCCTTTGCCACATCCCGGCCGAACAAAATCTATCGATTGTTGGAAATGTCATGCGCAATTCACCATTTCTATCCTGGGTCTCGGTTATTTTTCGAGCAGGATACGCAGCATTCGGCGCAACGGCTCCGCTGCACCCCACAATAGCTGGTCTCCAACCGTAAATGCAGTCAAATATGAGCCATTACTTTTTCCGTTTAATGGCAGTTTGCGCAGCCTTCCGACTGGCACGTTCAGCGAGCCGCTCACCTTCGCCGGCGTCAGCTCGGTCAGCGTCGCTTCACGCCGGTTTGGAATTACTCTAACCCACTCGTTGGCACCGTCCAGCATATCTTCGATTTCGTCCAGAGGCACGTCTTTCCTGAGCTTGATTGTCAATGCCTGACTATGGCAGCGCATGGTTCCGATACGCACGCAAATGCCATCGATCGGAATTTCACCGGAATTGCGGCCGAGTATTTTATTGGCTTCGGCTCCCCCTTTCCACTCCTCGCGGCTCTGCCCATTGCCCAGATCGTCGTGTATCCACGGCAGCAAGCTGCCCGCTAGCGG
>DASYSI010000095.1:0-7244 GCA_036003485.1 Burkholderiales bacterium
TTTTCTTCCATAGCTCGAGCGCGCGTATGACCACGGCCGAATACGAAATCGTGTCATACGGCTGGTAGCCGACGGTAAGTTTTACCGGCTCGGCGGCGCCGACATTGCCCGCATTGAGTAACGTGAAAGCTGCAGCGATAAGTGCGGTGATGAATTTGCAGCATGTTTTTGTCATGAGATCTCCTGTGGACTGAATGGGCGAACGGTCTTCGCTCATCCAATCCATGATAGACGCATCTTCCATGCCGCCGCCAGCTTTGCTGCAATAGATTGAATCACTGCGCCTTATTGAGGCAGTTTGCGGAGCACCCCGGATCGGGTTCGCGTTGGAGCCCAACCGGTTGTCGTGTTAACAGCACCTCCGGCGCGCGTCAAGCGGCGTTGTTTGTTCCTCGCGTAGTACGGGCGCTACAATACGATCGAACAGAAAATCGATATTTTATGTGTCCCGCATCTTTGCGTTCGCTTGCTGATCGCTCGCGCTTCAGCGTCTGGAATACCGACAAGCTGCGCCTGGCCGATGTCGACCATCAGGGTCACGTCAACAACGCGGTTCATGCCGTGCTTTACACCAACGGTCGCCACGAATTCTTCCGGCGGCATCTGCGGCCGTACACTGCGAAGACCGATCTGTTCGCGATGGTCAAGATGACCATCGAATACTTGAGCGAAATGCATTATCCGGGCGACGTCGAAGTCGGCACGCTTATTCGGCGCATAGGCCGCAGTTCGATCACGTTCGGGCAGGCAATGTTCAACGACGGCCGGTGCATCGCCGTTTCGGAAGCGGTCATGGTGATGCTCGATCCCGTCACACGCCGTGCCAAACCGCTGACGCCCGAGGCGGTGACTCAACTCGCAGGCTTCGTCGAGACGCCGCCATCATCGAAAGCTAATGCAGTAGTCAGTGAGTGACGCGGCTTAGAGGGGCCGATGCGTGCCGCGGCGCCAGCCGCAGCTTTAGCGCGCCTTGCGGAACACGACGATGCGATTGGTGTTGGTGCCGAGCCGGTTGTTATCGACACCCCAGATATTCGCGGTCTTGGTGAAATTCTGCCGATTGATCAGCACAGCCTCGCACGCAAAGCGCGCCGTAACGCCCAGCGGAACAACAGTTTCCTCGAGCCGGATTTTTCCGTTGCGAATTTCGCCGACTTCGAATGCGACCCAGCCGCCGCGTTTCGTGACGCGATAGAGCTCAGCGAATACACGTCCCATCTGTGCGCTCCATGCTTCGACAGTGGGCGACATCGTAACGCGCGCTGCGACGGCAACGGCGTCGAGCGAGTTGAACCAGCAGCGCAGCCAGTTGTCTTGCGCGTACTGCACGACATCGAGAAACGGCGGTGAAGTTACGGTGAGTTGAACCGAGCCATCGGGGATCCGAGGTGTCGCCGCGGCGGCTCCGGTCAGAAACAACGCACTGGCCGCTGCTGTCCGCAAGCGCTGCTTCTGATCGGCATCGAGCTTGCTTTGCAGTTGCCGGGATTTTTTCACTATCAGCGCGCGCGTATCGCGGTATTCGGGACGCTGCTTCAACTTGCGGTTTATTTTGAGTTGGTTATCCGACGACGCAGCCTGGTTTGGTGGCAGCGTGTAGACTGAAAAAAATCCTTTCGAGTGACCGGTCAGCCGATTGGTCGCCGCCATGCGGATCCAGCGGTCAATGGCATCCTCGCTGCCGTCGGCATGCTTTTTCCGCAGATAACCACGCAGCGACGCGATTTCGCGCAAGGTGTCGCGATGATAAAACATCGATAGATCGGTTTTGGTGGAAGCGCTTTTTAACGTCGGGATTTGCGCCAGACGCGTTTCGATTGCTTCGAGCGCCGGAATTTCAAGTCGTGACCGCGTCAGGATTGCGCTTAACGGGTTGATATCGTTTGCGATCACGCGCCGGCCGTGCAACGCGGCTTCGATCGCGGTGGTGCCGCGCCCGCTGAATGGGTCGTAGACGACGTCGCCAGGCGCGCTCATCCGCTCGATGAAATACGCGGGCAATTGCGGTTTGAAGCACGCGCGATAGGACACTTCGTGTATCGAACTTGCCTGACGCTGGCGGCTCGTCCAGAACTCCTGCTCGTACACCGGCACCGACGACTGTTGTTTTGCGCTTGAACCTGATGTCAGTTGGGGTCGCTGCGGAACATCTAAAGTGCGCACTCTTGCAAGTGAGTGTACATCGAGCATGGCGGAACTCTCGTAATGTCTAAACCGGAATGAATCGTACACTCTTAGCTTGTGAAAGTACAGCCATATTGCAAACTTCATCGTCTTTGGCTTTGATGCTGCAGTCACAGAGCAGATTGGCATCAGGCCGCCAGTGCTACCATGTGAGCCTCGGCTTTAACCCGCATGAATAACAGCCCGGGAGGAGTTATGCTCAGAATGAAATCAAGGCTCGCTCTTGCGCTAAGTCTCGGCACTGCCGCCGTCATCGCGCCCGCCGCACAGGCTCGCATCACGCGTATCGTGTTCGATCGGGTGGAGTCGCCGACTTTCGGCGGCGCTTCGTTCGGCAGCGTCGGCCAGTACGAGAAACTCGTCGGCCGCGCGTATGGCGAGCTCGATCCGAAAGACGAGGCGAATCGCGGCATTGTCTACATCGACAAGGCGCCGCGGAATTCCGCCGGTCGCGTCGAGTACAGCTTCGACGTTTACATCCTGAAGCCCGTGGACATGAGCCGCGGCAATCGCACGGTCTTCTACGACGTCGTGAATCGCGGCGACCAACGCGCTTTCGCGGTCTTTCACGTCGGCGCGAATACCGGCAACAATCCGACCAGCGAAAAGGATACGGGAGATGGCTTCTTCCTGAAATGCGGCTATACGATAGTCGCGAGCGGCTGGCAGGGCGACGTGGTCGGCGGTGGCAATCGCGTCGTGGGCCAATATCCGGTCGTGACCGAGCCCGATGGCAGACCCATCACCAAACTCATCACGGCGGAGCTCGTTATTCCGAAGCCGCTGTATACGCTAGGCCTCGCCTTCGACGGCGAGCGGCAGATCAAAGCGTACCCCGCAGTCGCCGCACGCATGGCGGACGCTCGCATGATGCGCCGGCCCGGGCCGCTTGCCGAGCGCGAGCCGATTCCGAATTCGGAGTGGTCGTTCGGCAAATGTCCCGACGGCAAGAATCCGGCGCCCAGCAACGTCGACGTGTGCTATCCCGCGGGCTTCTCGCCGAATTATATTTACGAAGTGGTCTACGTTGCGCAGGACCCTGTGGTCATGGGCATCGGCTTTGCATCGACGCGCGATCTTATTTCGTTTCTGCGCCGCGAACGCTCCGATGCCAATCCGGCATTCGGCCGCGGCGGCGCGCGCGACGGCCGCGACCCGCTGCTGTGGGCGATCGGTTTCGGCCGCTCCCAAAGCGGCCGCTACATCAAGGATATCGTCAGAGAGGGATTCAACCTCGACGAAAACAAACGGATCGTGTTCGACGGCATTCTGCCGCTGGTCTCGGGCTCGCGCCTGACCAACACGAACATGGAGTTCGCAGTGCCTAACCGCATACCTTCGACGATCACGTCGCATTTTTATGGTGGCGACCAGTTCCCGCACACGTACGCGACAGTCTTCGATCCGATCAGCAAGAAGACCGACGGGTGGCTCGCGCGCTGCACGGTGCAGAACGCATGCCCCAAAGTCATGCACTGGGACACGGCATCCGAAGCCTACGGCGCGCGCCACTCGCTGGTTACGACCGATGGCCTCGGCAAAGCGAACCTGCCGCTTCCCGACAACGTGCGCGTGTATTTTCTGCCGAGCACCCAGCACGTTCCCACATCGCGCGCCGAGACCGGCATCTGCAAACACCTGCAGAATCCCAACCCGTACCGCGAAACGCTGCGCGCGCTGCTCACCGCGATGCAGGGATGGATCGTCGAAGGCACGCAGCCGCCGCCCAGCCGTTATCCGAACGTCGCCGACGGTACGCTCGTGCCGCCGCAGCCGACAGACAAATTCGGCTTTCCGAAAATTCCGGGCATTAACTACACCGGAATCCACAACGAGCTGCACGTCAAGGACCTGACGGTACAACCGGGACGCAACATTCCGGGCACGAGCTACACCGTACTGGTGTCGAAGATAGACGCCGACGGCAACGACGTCGCGGGCGTGCGTTCAGTCACGTTGCAAGTGCCGCTCGGCACCTACACGGGCTGGAATCAGCGGCGCCCCGGCATGATGGAAGACGAGTTCTGCGGCAATCCGGGCGCGTTCTTTCCATTTGCCAAGACCGCCGCCGAACGCGGCGCCGATCCGCGTCCGTCGCTGCAGGAACGCTACGGCAGCCGCGCGGCTTACGCCGCCAAGGTGGAAGCAGCGGCAGGCAAGCTCGTGAGCGAGCGCTTTCTGCTGCCGGAAGACGCGGCGCGTCTTATTGCAGATGCGAGGCAGCGCGATCTTGGATTCTGATTTAGTGCTGGCACGGTACTACAAAGGGTTTGGCATCGACGCGGGCACTATAGCCGCCGCTCAACTATGCTGGTTGTCTGCGGCGCGCCTCACGCGTTACGTATACCGAGTCCTACTCATCAGTCTGGTCTTTGGCGCACTTCACGCGCCCGTACTCGCGACCCAACCCTGCCTACCCTCACCATGTTCGACCGTAGGCGGCACTGTCGATCTCGCGAAGTGCCGCAAGCTCGCCGACTGGATCGCCACAGGAACGATCACGCGCGTCGTGCACCACGAGGAAGGCTATCCCGTCTTCAAGGACTTTGCGGAGTTCACCTTTACCATTAAGACCTGGGAGAAAAACGCGGGTAAGTCCAGGCGCGAGCTGCGGTTTCAGGTGGGATGGTGCGACAACACCCAGCCGGTTCCCAAGGACACGTCCGGCACGTTCCGGTTTTTCGGTCTTGCTCTACCCAAGGACCCGTCTCTTGCCAACCAGTATCTGTATTTCGAGCCCGTCCAGGGACCTCGCCAGTGACAGTGCCACCTAACCCGCGCCGCCGCCGGCTCGAGACGCTTGCCGCTGCGCCTATTTTGTCAGGCCTTCGAATCTACGCGTTATCATGAAAAAACTAACCGATTGGAATCCTCGGCCTCGTCCTGCGCGCGTGACGCTCGAAGGCTCTTTCTGCCGGCTCGAACCGCTCAATCCATTAGCTCACGGCAAACACTTGTTCGAAGCATCGATGGCGCCGGGAGTCGAGGACCGGTTTCGCTATTTGTTCGATTCACCCCAAGACCGCGCGGGCTTCGACGGTTGGTTGGCGCGCGCCGCTGCGTCGGAGGATCCGGTGTTCTATGCAGTGATTGACTCAGCGAGCCAGCGCTGCGAGGGGCGCCAGGCCTTGATGCGCATTACTCCAGAGCACGGTGTGATCGAGGTTGGCAATATTTTGTGGGGCCCGGCGATCGCCCGGAGTCGTGTTGCAACTGAATCGCTGTTTCTGTTTGCTCGATACGTCTTCGAGGATCTCGGCTATCGTCGCTTCGAGTGGAAGTGCGACGCACGCAACGAACCCTCGATGCGCGCAGCTCGTCGTTTTGGCTTCAGGTACGAAGGGACTTTTCGGCAACACATGGTAGTAAAGGGGCAGAACCGCGATACAGCATGGTTCGCTATTGTCGATATCGACTGGCCCTCAATTCGCAGCGCTTTTGAGAAATGGCTTGCGCCGACAAACTTCGATGACCGAGGCGAACAGAAAACTCGACTTGAGGAACTGCGGCGACGTGATTAACGCGAATCGCCCGTTCTCACGCTCTCCCACAGTGATAAAATTTCGAAGCCGTATTGAAACCGAATGCGGCGCGCGTAAGGGAGCTTATTCTTTCCATAACTTCACTTTCGGAGAAACACATGAAATCCTTGCTCCTATCTGCAGCCGTTATGACAATGATTTTGAGCGCATGCGGCAAAGAAACCGCGCCCTCCGCGCAACCGCCCGCAAAGTCGTCGTCCGAAGCAGCACCTGCACCTGCCGCCCCTGCCGGCGAGATGACCAAAGAAGACAAGGAAAAGGCGATGGAAGCGGCTAAGGCAGCTGCCAAATCAGCCAGCAAAGGAGCATATTAAATCCTCAGGGACAGACATCCCCTGTTCGCCGGCTTGCGGCGATAACCGTACAATCCTGATTGGTGAGGAGTCCAGAATGCCACCCAATTCCAATCGTCAAACCACCAGACATATCGACGTCACTCGATTGAGCGCCGCCATCGGCGCTCAGGTTGAATGCGGCGATGTCAAATCACTCGATGCCGATACTTTTGTCGAGGTTCACCAGGCGTTTCTGGACAATCTTGTGTTGCTGATACGCGGCCAGCAGCTCACGGACGATGATCTGCTTGCGTTCGGTCGCCGTTTCGGCGCATTGAGCCCTGGCGCGCCGGTACATATCGGCCAAAAGCCGCGCGATGAGCGCTACCCTGAGCTCGCGGTCATTTCCAACGTCATTGAAAATGGTCTCGCCATCGGCGGTCTGGGTGATGGCGAAGCGGTATGGCATACCGACAGTTCGTTTAACGACATCCCACCGAGCTTGAGCATTCTTTACTCGATCGAGATTCCGCCGGCCGGTGGCGATACCGGATTCGCGAACATGTATCTCGCTTTCGAAACGCTGCCCGAAACGCTGCGTTCGCAGATCATTCACAAAACTATCAAGCACGATAAGCGTTACACGTCAGGCGGACAGTTGCGCCCGGGCTATCTTGCCGAGCAGGACCTGCGCACGAGTCCGGGCCCGAGCCATCCGATCATACGCAAGCACCCCGAAACCGGGCGCAATGCGCTTTACCTCGGCCGCAGGCCCAATGCCTATATCAATGGCCTCTCGTTGGAGGAATCGGAGGCGCTGCTCGATGCGTTGTGGGCGCACGCGACCCAGCCGGAATTTACGTGGCACCATCAATGGAAGTTGGGCGATATTCTGATCTGGGACAACCGGTGTGCGATGCATCGGCGCGATGCGATCGATCCCGCAACGCGGCGCATCATGCATCGCACGCAATGCAAAGGAACGCCGATAGTTGAAGGCGTGTAATGCAGGGAAGGGGCCATGGCGTTTCTTTCCCTCATCCCAGCCTTCTCCCGGAGGGCGAAGGAGAAAGGAAATCCGTTGCTGCGAATGTCGCAAATGGCGGAGGAGTCATGTCGGTAAGAAGTTCGCGTTTCGTGGCAGGAACAGTCGTCGTCAGTGCCGTGGTTCTGGGCGCGGGTGCGGCGTGCGGGCAGGAGTATCCGAACCGCGCCATACGCATCATCACGGCGGCGGCGGGCG
>DASYSI010000096.1:0-5993 GCA_036003485.1 Burkholderiales bacterium
GCAAGAGATGGCCACGCTGCTTGTAGACAAAGCAAATGTAACCATCGAAGCTTATGGGGGTGGTGTTAGTTACGAGAAGACCTTTTGGGGGAGGTTTCTGCTCAAGCCCACAGAGAGCGGCGAAAAACCCGTTCGGATAAAATTCCAGAAGGGAGCAAACGTTCCGACCGCTCTCTGGCGTGCATCAAGGGAAGCTATAGAAGGGAAGTGGATTGAGAGCATTCCAGCGAACTTACGATGAAAACGAAAAAGACTGCCGTCTGGAGAAAATAAAGGGGCGCACCCCTTACGCAAGCTTTGCGGGATCAAGCACGGACCGGATTCAGTTCGATATAGCGCTGGCACTTGCGAAGATAGCCTTGCCGCTGCACCATGCCGGACTTGAATCGGCCCCCGCATCGGCTCCTTGCATTTGGGCATTCCAGGGGATAGGCGTCATGGACTTTGCGGATCAGCCGCGCTCACGCATTAAAGCCGACCTACTCAGATACCATCGGCTCTGAGCTACTACAGGCAATTTCATTTAGGTGGGTTGCAATGGTTGCCGCTCAATCGATGCGCAGTCCGGAGTCCTTCGCCACCTTCGCCCACTTCACGATTTCGGTGCGCATGAACGCGCTGAACTCTTCGGGCGAGCTCACGACGGGCTCGTTGCCGGTTTTGACGAGCTTTCCCTTCACTTCGGAGCTGTTGAGCGCGCGTCCCGCTTCCGCATACAGACGCCGCACGATATCTGCAGGCGTTCCGGATGGCGCATAAAACCCATACCAGCCGGTCACGTTGTATCCCGGCACCCCGGACTCGGCAATGGTCGGCACTTGCGGAAGCTCGCCGAAACGTTTTGGCCCGGTCACGGCGATCGCGCGTATCCGGCCGCTCCGCGCCTGATCAAGCAGCGCCGTGGTGCTCGCGAAGGCGAAGTCGATCTCACCACCCATGAGTGCGACCAGATTGGGTCCCGCGCCTTTGAACGGCACGTGCGTCCAACGCATTCCCGCCATCGATTGCAACAGCTCGCCGGCGAGATGATTGATGCTGCCGGCTCCCGACGATCCATAGTTGAGCTGGCCGGGCCGCGTCTTCGCGAGCGCGACGAGCTGCTTCACCGTCGTGACTGGCACCGACGGATGGCTCGCGAGCAGGAACTGTCCCGAAGTCAATTGCGAAATGTAGGCAAAACCCCCGATCGGGTCGTATGGAAGCTTCGAGCGCACACCCGGATTGACCGAAAATTCCGGCGCCGATGTGAGCAACGTATAACCATCGGGTGCTGCTTTTGCCACGAATTCGGCGCCGACGATACCGCCGCCGCCCGCGCGATTTTCGACGACGAACGAGGCGCCGGTCTGCTCAGTGAGCTTCTGTGCGAGCAACCGCGTTACGGTATCGACTCCGCCCCCGGGCGCAAACGGCACGATGACGCGTACCGGGCGTGCGGGCCACGTTTGCGCCGTGGCAGGCGCAGCGCTTGCGCACGCAGTTGCGAGCGCCGGCAGGCAGATGCTGAATAAATCGAGCCTCATATTTCCATCGTATTACGGACTCCGCGGCTGAACGTTTCGCAGCAACCGTGCGCGATCTTAGTTCGCTTTGGCGCCCGAATATTTGACCGCTTTGCCCCACTTCTGAATCTCGGATTTTATAAAAGCCGCAAACTGCTCGGGGCTGCTCGGGCTGATATCAAAGCTCTGGGCCGACAAGTTTTGCCGCACGTCGGGCATTTGCAGCGCTTTGACGATTTCGGCATTGAGCCTGTTGATAATCGATCGCGGCGTGCCTGCCGGCGCGAGTACGCCGTACCAGCCGCTGACTTCGAAACCGGGCAGACCCGACTCGGAAATCGTCGGCAGCTCCGGCAGTACGGTTGAGCGCTTGAGAGTGGTGACGCCCAGCCCTTTGATCCTGCCTGCCTTCATCAGCGGCACCGCCGTCGCGGCAGTCGCAAACGTCAGCTGAATATTGCCTGCGATGATGTCGAGCAGCGCGGGCGCGCTTCCCTTGTACGCGACGTGCACGATCTTCGTGCCTGCCATCATATTGAATAGTTCGAGTGCGAGATGTCCTGGACTGCCCACGCCCGAAGAGCCGCCGAGCAGCGAGCCCGACTTTGCGATTGCGATCAAATTCTCGACCGAGCTCGCAGGCGACGCGACATTGACCACGAGAACGTTGGCCGCATCGACAACCTTGGATACCGCCGCGAAATCCTTGGCCGGATCGAACGGCAGTTTGTCGTACAAAGCGGGATTGATCGCGAGTGCGCCGTTCGCTCCCATTAACAGCGTATAGCCGTCGGGACGTGCGCGCGCCACGATCTCGGCCGCGATGTTGCCCGCTGCGCCGGCGCGGTTATCAACGATCACATTCTGAAAGAGCAATTCGGAGAGCTTGCCCGATACTACGCGCGCAGCGGAATCAAGCGAGCTGCCCGCGGGGAATCCGACCAGCATGCGTATCGGCTTGGTCGGATAATCTTGCTCTTGCGCCATGCCGGTTGCAATGGTCTGCAACGCCGCCACACTCACGAGCGCAAGACGCGCCATGCAACCGCGGCTCAATATTTGGCGTCGTGCGATGAAAACGCGATGACGCAGGGTTGGTTCGAGCGATTGCTCCAGGCGTGATTGGTACCGCGCTGCACGACGGTGTCGCCGGCTTTCAGATGCACTTCCTCGGTATCCAGAATAAGTGTGATCTCGCCTTCAAGTATCAGGCAGAAGTCGAGCGTGCGCGTTTTCTGCATGTACGGATGCGGCGCATCGGCTGAGTACGTTGATGCGCCCGGAGAACCCATCGCCGCAAAGTACGCCTGCACTTCCTTGGCACCGACCTTGCCTTTGAATCGAGCGTCGGGCGGAAAAGTCACGACCCGGCATACCGAGCCGCCGGGCGGCGGCTCGAGCGTGTGCGGCCTATCGAGCGTTTCGCGCACGCCCTTGATTTTGGCCGGGGTCCTGTCGGTTACCCAGATCCGTGTCGAGGCGAAGCCTGGACGCGCGGGGTCGGTGCGCACGTCGGGTGAAGGACCGTCGGCGATGGCCTTCGATTTCTCGTTCTCGTCGATGACGACGATACGTCGCACGGGCTTTACTTTTTCAGTCATCGCTTCCTCTCCTTCAATTCTCGAAATCGGCCGCCATCATGACAAAGGCCATTTGACTGCCGTAATTTCGGTCCGACCACGCATGCCAGCTGCCGAGCTGCACGACGACGTCGCCCGGCTTGACCACGTGCTCCCCCGCGTCCGTGATCAGAACGCGCTCACCCGCGAGCAGTATCCCGTAATCGACGGTCTCTGACTTGTGGATGCGCGTGGTGTACAGGTTCTGGCGGCCGCGTTCCCACGTGCCGCCTTCGGTCTTTTTGGGCGGATGCTCGGCAGTGAGGTACTTGTCTTTAGATGCATCGTAAACGACGGGTTTCTGCTCGGATTGGACAATCCGCAGTCGCCCGCCCGCAGACGGCGGTTCGAAGTGAAACGCGACGTTGCCGTCATCGCGCTCGCCCGAAATCGGTGCCGGCGAGCTTTCCCACAGCCAGATGTCAGTCATCCCGGTGCCTTGCTTGAAGGTATTCGCTTTGACGCCGGGCGCCGCGCTGTCGATCAGTACACGCGAGCGGCCCTGCGCATCGTTGCCCGTCACCACGCGCCGGATGGGTTTGATCCCCTGCTCCATTATTACCCGCCTTCCTGAGCTTGCTGATTCGAATTCAGTCGCGCTTCACTGCATCGACACCGGGAGCAGCGTCGCACCGCCGGGGAAGCTGATGGCTGCGTGTGCGAGACCACGCGGCACATAAAAAAAATCCCATGCGCCGAGTTTCTCGCCGCCGATTTCGGCGCATCCCTCGAACACGAGTGCCGCCAGCATCGGCGGACTGACAAGCCACGACCCGGGTGCAAACCGCAGCGCCTGCAGCAGCAGCCTGCCGACGCCGTGATCAACCAGCGTTTTCGCCTGCATGCCGGTTCCTGCGTCGTCGTGCCACGGAATCTGATCCGACTGAACGAGTCGATAGTGTTTCGTTCCCGACAATTGTTCGACTTCGCTATGGTAATAACTGCCGACGAAAGCACTGAAGAGCTTGCACCCGTCGCGCTGATAATCGAGCGGCCCGTGCGGTTCATTGCTCGGACCCACGACCACGTCGAGCGGCTTGAGCGTGAGTCCGTCGACGATCGCCGTATGCTTGAGCACGGTAGTCGCATGGGCGCCGCCATGCACGTGACGCGGCTCGATCGACCCGATCGGATAGTCAATCAGCCGCATGCACAATTCGTTTTCGCGGTCATCGTAGTACATGCCTGCCCGGCTTGGCCAGCCGTCGACGTTTTTGCGGTCTTCCCACACGATTTCCGCTTGCCGCACAATTTTGTACCCACCTTTGGTCACCATGACTGGTCCTTCACGAAAGTCGACTGTTTGTGTGTCGCGATTTCATTCCACGTGCACGCCGGTTTCTTTGATCACTTTTGCCCAGCGCGCGATATCAGCCTTGACGAAAGCCGCAAACGCCTCGGGCGTTCCGCCGGCCGGATCGAGGCCGAGGGTCTGCATGCGCTCGCGCACCTCGGGTAGTTTCAGCAATCGGTCCAGTTCGGTGTTGAGCTTCACGATAACGGACTTCGGTGTCCGGGCAGGAACGTGCACGCCGTTCCAGCTGATGAAATCCGCGCCCGCAGCGCCTGCCTCGCTGATCGTTGGCACCTCGGGCAGCGCGGCGGAACGCTTCGCCCCGGTTACCGCGAGCGCCCTTAGCTTGCCCGACTGAACGTACGGCAGGCCGCCTTGCATGACGGCAAACATGAGTTGCGCCTGCCCGCCGATGACGTCGATGACTGCCGGTATCGTTCCCTTGTACGGAACGGAGACGATGTCGATGTGTGCGCTTTTTTTGAGCATTTCGCAGCCAAGATGTGCGGTCGTGCCAGGTCCGGAGTGTGCGCAGTTGAGCTGCCCCGGTTTGGCCTTCGCGAGCTGGATCAGGTCCTGCATCGACTTGGCGGGCAGCGATGGATTCACGACGACCAAAAATGAAATCGACGCGAGCAGGCTTACCGGTGCGAAATCGCGTTCGAGGTTGAACGGCAGCTTCGGATAGAGAGTGGCATTGATCGTGTAGGCGCCGGTCGTCAGCAGCAAGGTATAGCCGTCGGGCACCGCCTTGGATACCGTGTCGGCTGCGATGATGCCGCCGGCGCCGGGACGCTGATCGACCACGACCTGCTGGCCCCAACTGTCAGTCAATTTTTGACCGATTATGCGCGCCAGAACGTCGGGGCCGGGACCTACAATAAATCGGATCGGCTTCGTGGGATAGCTTTGCGCGAGCGCTGCACCGGTTGCAACCAATGCGGCCGCGATAACGCACGCGATCGTCGGACCGAACTTAAGTCCCATGTCGTCGCTCCTTTGCACGCCCGCGTGAAGTCATCACGCCCATCAGTTCGCTCTTCATGCGCCGGTCTTCTGATAGGCGTGAAAATCTTTGCCGCCTTGCGTCCACGGATGCGGGGCAATCGCGTACATATCGGACACAATATCCACGACGACGGGCTTGTCGAGCGCGATTGCTTCCTTGAGCGTGTCATTCAGATCGTCCGGCTTCTCGACGCGCATGCCGACGCAGCCGAAATCTTCCGCAATTTTCGCGAAGTTGATGTCAGGAAAGCGCCACATCTCCTCGGCGCGGCCGCGCTGCCTGCCGTCATAGGCCAGATCGTTCAACTTGATCTCCTGGTTGAGCGCGCTGTTGTTGTTGACGACGATTACCGCATTGATGTTATGACGGCGCGCGGTCTCAAGCTCGGCGATATGATAGTAAAACCCGCCATCACCGGTGAAGCACACGACGGGCCGGTCCGGCAATGCGCATTTGACGCCCAGCGCACCCGGGAAACCCCAACCGAGTGACCCGGCGGTGCGGAAATAACTTTGCCCCGCATGCCTGAGTTCAATGAAACGCGCGGTCCAGATGCCGGCGTGGCCGGT
>DASYSI010000097.1:0-5234 GCA_036003485.1 Burkholderiales bacterium
GCGTACAAGAGCTCGGGTCAAGGCCTCGCCGCGCTCCTGAGCGCTGAAGCGCATTTCATGTTCATCAGCATGCCGCCGGCGCTGCCTCTCGTCCAAGGCGGACGCGCGCGGGCGCTTGCCATCACCGGCGCGAAAAGATCCGCACAGCTTCCTGCCGTGCCGACGTTTGCGGAATCCGGTGTCCGCGGCTTCGATATCAATCCGTGGTTCGGCGTGCTGGGACCGGCGCGGCTGCCGCAGGTTATCGTGCGCAAGCTGCATGGCGACATTGCCCGCGTCATGCAGATTGACGAAACGAAGCAACTGCTCGCCGGCCAGGGTGCGGAAGCCGTCGGCAGTACGCCGGAAGAGTTTGCCGCGGTGATCAAGCAGGATCTCGAGCTGTGGACCAGAATAGCGGAGCGCACCGGGCTCCGGATCGATTGACGGCCGCCGAGTCGCCGCAGCGAGCGGACGCGAGTTGCTTCAACCCGCGCGGCGGCTGAACTTCTGAAATGCGTGCGGCGTGAGCGGCGCCATGCGCTTAACCGCACCGGCCTGGAAAATGACTTCGCCCACGTACAAATCACCGCGGCTGTCCGCCCAGATGCCGTGCGGCGCTACAAAATTTCCCGGCAATATCGGATTTTCACCGCCGATCTGAGCAAAGATCTTGCCATCAGGATCGCAAACGGTGACGCGCGCAATCGGCGAGTGTCCCTCGGGCGGGCAGATCATCGATTGATCGTGTTTCGGCAAAGGCCCTTCCGCGCGCTTATGCATGTAGTTGAGGAAGCCGCCCTCCGCAATGTGCAGCATGTCCTGATCATCGATGAATATGTCGTACGGACGATTGAGAAATGTCCACTCGCGCAGATACTCGCCGCTCGGCGAAAAAACCTGCACGCGTGAATTCTCGCGGTCGGCCACGTACACGAGTCCGGCGCTGTCGACGCCGATGCCGTGCGGCAATATGAACTGCCCGGGACCGCGACCTGGTTCACCCCACGAGAACAGCAGCTTTCCGTCGGCCGAGAACTTGTGCACGCGCGCGTTGCCGTAGCCGTCTGCAATGTACATGTCTCCGCTCGGCAGCACTGCAACATTGGTGACGCGATGAAACGGCCCGGCGCTGCGCTGCACGGGACTCGCGCCGATCTTGTAACCGGTATCCGCGGCTTTGCCTGACTCGCCCAAAGTCATGAGGCGCTTGCCGTCCGTCGTGAACTTATGGACGGTGTGGTCCTTGTCGTCGGCGAGCCACATATGGTCGTTGCGATCGATAAAAATCCCGTGCGGCCCCTTGAACAAGCCTTCGCCCCATGCATTGAGGAACCTGCCTTCCTTATCGAAGACGATCATCGGATGCGCACCGCGATTGAATACGTAGACGTTGTCGTGCGAGTCGCACGCGACACCCGCCACTTCGATGTAAGACCAGCCTTCGGGCATCTGGTCCCAGCCTTGCAATACTTCATATTCGATTTTGTGTTGTCCGAGCGCCATGTTTTTCTCCAGATAACTACGAGGTGCTGGCTGGCGGAATAACCGGCAGCAGCAGATACGACTCACGCGCGCCTCCGGCGTGCAGCGTGATACGTCCGCCGAACACGGCGGCCGGACGGTCGTCGGCATCGTTGTGCGTCATGCCGCCCGTGCCGCGCGTGCCGTAGTGAAACTTCTTTCCGAACTCCGAGAGCTCGCCCTCGTACTCGTAGTCTTTGCCGCGGATCGTCAGTGCGACGCGCCACCCGGCCGGCACGACGATGCAGCTCGTGACGATCTCCACTTCGCACGCGTAGACCTGGCCGGGCGTCAGCGGCTCGGCGCGGTCATGCGGGTGATACGGCCGGTACGGCTTGCTTTTCTGCGGATCGAGGCGGCGATGCGAGACGCGCAGCCAGCCATTGGCAATTGGCGTGTTGGGGTCGGTGGAACCCATGAAAGTGAGCTCCTGGCCGTGCGGATCGAAGACTCGCACGATCACGAAAAGATCGGCATCCGCGGTAGACGATGAGACGAAGAGCCGCGCCGCCATCGGTCCGGTTATCTCGGTCTCTGCATCAAGCGGCGGCGTGCGGAACGTGACTCCGCTGCCAAGCGCGTCGTACTCGAGCGTTCGCTCGTCTGCCACCGGCGTGCGCGTGAGCGCCATGCCGCCCGGATCGAGGTAGAGCTTCGTCCAGCGCGTGCGCGCGAGCGGCCATTCGTGCTCGTGGCGCAGCACAAAGCGCTCTCCGGGGTAACGGATATTAAGTTGCACGCGCGGCTGCTGGTTCCAGCCATTGTCGATGCCTTTCAGGAAGTAGTCGAAGAAGTGTTTCTGCAGATCGAGTCCGTAACCGCTCGAGAACATCGACCAGTGCGAGTCGCCGTGGACTTCGAGCCATTTCTGCGTATCGTCGGGAGTCTCGATAAAGCCGTTGAAGTTGCCGCGTGGATGGATACCCTGCCCGCCCCAGTTGGCGCAGGTGAGAAGCGGCGTGCGTACGAGTGAAAGATCCGCCGAGCGCGAACGATGCCACTTGTCGTCAAAAGGGTGCTTCTTCAGTTCTTCGAACGCGTTCACGCGGTTTTTCGCTAACTCCTCGTCGGAGAGCGTGATCGGACCCGCGACGGATTCGCCAGTGTTCGGGTTTTTCTTGGCTTTTTCGCCGCGACCGTACTGGACGTTCACGACCTGGTGCCGCGCCCAGCGTTCCTGGAATTGGCACAGAATGCCGCCGTGGTAGCCGGAGTCGCGATAGCGATCGTTCTGCCCTTCCCATGGGATGATGGCCGCGAGATGCGGCGGATGCATTCCCGCCACGCGCCACTGGTTGCTCGCGTAATACGAAATGCCGAGCATGCCGACCTTGCCGTTGCACCACGGCTGCGTGCCGGCCCACTCGATGCACTGGTAAAGGTCATCGATCTCTTTAGGACAACCGGGGTCCATGAATCCGGGCGACCAGCCCGCGCCGCGCGAATCCACACGCACGATTGCATAGCCGTGGGTCACCCACCGTTCGGGATCAGTGGTCTCCCAATTCTGATATTTGTTGCTCGAGCCCACCAGTATTTCCGGATGGTCGGCAACCATCTTCTCCCACTGCATTGGATAGCCGTCCTGGTAGGCGAGACCCTTGGCGTAGATACCGTAAGTCAGGATTACGGGACACGGTGCCTCGTCGAGCGGCCGATACACGTCCGCGCGCAGGACGAGCGCATCGTCCATCGGGATCGGCTGGTGCCAGGTAATGCGCATGCCGTCGCGGACTTCAGTGCGCTCGTAGGGATCGGCAGCGGTGTTCATCTGATGCACCTGTGGAAAATTGAAACGGCGGGCAATTACTGCGGTTGCAAACCGATCGTGCGGATGAGCTTGCCATACTTCTCGTAATCGCTGCGCAGCGTCTGCGCAAACGACTCGGGAGTTTCGGCGACGACCGTGAGCCCGATTGCGGTGAGCTTTTCCCTGACGTCGGGCATCATCATCGCACGGTTGATTTCGCCATTGAGCAGCGCGACGATCTTCGCCGGCGTCCGGGCGGGTGCGAGATAGCCGAACCAGCCGCGCGAATCGTAGCCCGGAAGCACTTCGGCAATGGCCGGCACGTCGGGAAAGAGTTCAGCGCGCGCAGGGCTCGTGACGGCGAGCAGGCGCACTCTGCCGGCACGAATGTAGGGCGTGAGCGAGCCGATGCCGAGGATCGTCGCATCGACGCGCGCACCCATGATTTCAGTCAGGATCTGCACGCTGCCCTTGTAAGGAACGTGCAGGTAATCGAATCCGGCCTGCACGCGCAGCATTTCGATCGCCATGTGCGGAAAGCCGCCCTCCCCGTTAGAAGCAAAGCTCAGTTTTCCAGGGTTGGCCTTGCCGTACGCAATCAGATCCTTGAGCGACTTGTACGGCAGATTCGGATTGATCACCAGCGCCAGAAAGTTCGTGGTCGAGATCGCAACCGGCGCGAAATCCTTGAGTGGGTCGTAGGGAAGTTTTTTGTACGTGTGCGGCTGCACGACAAGATTGCCGCCCTGTCCTCCGACCAGCGTGTAGCCATCGGGTGCTGCGTGCGCCGCAAGGTCCAGACCAAGCTGTCCGGCGGCGCCTGCGCGATTATCGACCACGACGTTTTGTCCCAGACGTTCCATCAGCGCCGGCGCAATCAGCCGCGACATCGTATCGAGCGAATCTCCCGGCGGAAATGGAATGATGATGCGTATCGGTTTCGACGGATATTGCTGTGCGTGTAGCGCAGGGACCGCTCCCAGCACGATGGCAAGCGCGGTCAGCGAAATCAAGCGATGCATGGCGCACCTCCTCCCGCCGCAGCGAACGCCGCTATTTTGCCACAACGCATGCGCAACTCTTCCAGCGAGGCAACTCAGTCGAAACTGACGATCTCCACCCAGTTCGCACCTTTTCCGGCCGGGTATTTTTGCAGCAGCTTGAGCACGCCGCTCGCGGGGTCGATCGAATAGGCAGAGATCGTGTCCGACTTTTCTCCGCTCGCGATCAGGAATCGGCCTTTCGGGTCGATTGCGAATCCGCGCGGTTGCTTCTCGGTGGGTGTGCTGCTGAGATAAGTGAGTTTGCCGGCTGCTGCATCGACACTGAATGCCGCCAGCGTGTTCGACGTGCGCTCGGTGATGTACAGAAATTTGCCGTTCGGCGTCATGTGAATGTCGGCGGCCCAGATATCGTTATCGGTGTTGCGTGGCGGCGGTCCGCCGGGCGCGCCGACCGCACCGCGTGGCGCGCCGGGGCCGAGCTTGGAATCCGGCGGCAGCCCGGACGCCGTGCTCACTTCGGTGAGCAAGCCGGTCTTGGCGTCGAGCGCGAGCGTGGTGACGGTTCCGACCAGTTCGCTCAGCAGATAAACGAACTTATTGTCCGGCGAGGTGATGAAGTGGCGCGGCCCGGTCGATGCCTTCATCAGCGCAATAGAGGGCGTGTTGGAAGTGAGCCGCCCGGACTTCGCATCGAAAGCGAACTGGAAAATCGCGTCGCTGCCGAGCGTCGGGACGTAGACGAACTTGTTACTCTCGTCAACGCGGATCGAATGCGCGTTGCGGCCCACCGGGATGACCTGCAGCGGCTCGGCGGCCACGCGCCCGTCGGTGCCGACCGCGTTGACGCTGATCAGGTGCGCGCCGTACGCCGCGCCGAACAGGAAGCGCCCGGTCTTGTCGAGCGATATGTACGGAAAACTTTCCGCCAGAGGCGAAACCGACAGCGGCTTCAGCGCGCCGGTGCCGCGATCGATCGA
>DASYSI010000098.1:0-14449 GCA_036003485.1 Burkholderiales bacterium
TGAAAGGCAGCGCCGCGGTGATGCTGCTAAAAGACATCTGCACCTGGCCCGCAATCAAATCGGTCATCGCCGGTCCGCTGCCCTTGTACGGCACGTGAGTGATGTTTTGCTGTATCCGCGCCTTGAACATTTCGCCTGCCATATGGGGCGTGGTGCCGATTCCCGCTGAAGCAAAACTCAATTTTCCCGGCTGCGATCGGGCGAGATTGACGAGCTCCTGCACATTGTTGGCGGGGACTTTGGCGTTGATCACGAGGACGAGCGGCGAAGAAGACAGGATCGTCACGGGCAGCAGGTCGCGATTCAGATCGTACGGCACTTTGGCGAGCAGGCTCGGATTGATCACTATCGCCGGATCCATGACGAGCAGCGTATAGCCGTCCGCGCTCGCGGTACTCGTGATTTCGATGCCGATGATGCCGCTCGCGCCGGGCCGGTTGTCAATCACGACGTTCTGATTGAGCGCCTCGGAAAAACGCTGGCCGATCAGTCTGCCGACGTAGTCGACGATGCCGCCGGGCGCATACGGAACGATCAGGCGCACGCTCTTGGCCGGATAACCCTGGCCGCACGCAGCGCTCACGCTTCCGAGCAGCGCGAGCACGCACATCAGCAAACGAACTGTAGGGCTCAGGGTTTTCATTGGGAATGCTCGATACGGCCAGAGCATTACCGGATCTGTTGTTCAGTCCAGTGCGCCCACGCAAGCAGTTCGACGTCGGTGTCAAAGCCTCCTACGAGTTGCACTCCGAGCGGCAGTCCGCGTGGACCGCTCTCACACGGCAGTGTCACACATGGCACGCCAAATAACGTCCACACGCGGTTGAAAACCGAGCTGCCGGTGGTAGTGAAGCCGTGCGGCGCCTCGCCGGGAGCGCTTGGTGTCAGCAGGAAATCATAATCGCGCATCTGGTCCGCGAGCGCGCGCCGGCATTCACGCGCAAGGACGCGCGCGGCATCGTACGCGGCGCGCGGCAGCTGCCAGCCTGCATCGAGGCGTGCCAGCAGCGAGTCGCTGATCTTGCCGCGGTGATTCTGGTACTCCCAGGCGAGCGCACGCGCCGCTTCGTAGCCCATGATCTTCTCCTGATCGTCGAACAGTCGCGCGCTGCCCGCGGGTAGCTCGAAATCGACGATGCGCGCGCCGGTTGCGGCGAGCCGCGAGGCGGCGCGCTCAATAGCTGCATGGCTCGCCGCATCCGCGTCGTTCCAGCGCGGCGTGCGGCACATACCGACGCGCGCAGTTCCAGTGCTGCGCTCAGTCAAGTCGGGCACGGCGCGCCCCGACAGGACGTGCAGACCCAGCGCAGCGTCTTCGGCGCTGCGCGCGAGTATGCCGATCGTGTCGAGCGATTCCGCGACGAATTTGAGCCCGGCACGATTAATGGTATTGAAACTGGGTTTATAGCCCACCACGCCGCAATACGCCGCGGGGCGTATCGTCGAGCCGCCGGTTTGCGTGCCGAGCGCGAGCGCTACCATGTGGTCTGCGACCGATGCGGCTGAGCCGCTCGACGATCCACCCGGCGTATGCGCGAGGTTACGCGGATTGCACGTCTGCGAGGGATGATTGTTGGCGAATTCGGTGGTCACGGTTTTGCCGAGTACCACGCAACCCGCTCGCCGCAGCTGCGCCACGCACGCTGCATCCCATGTGGGTTGATGGCCGCGGTAAATCGGCGAGTTGTACTCGGTCGGCATATCGGCGGTATCGATCACGTCCTTGATGCCGAACGGAATGCCGTGCAGAGGGCTGCGCGGCGACTCGCGGTCGAGCGCGCGTGCCTGCGCGAGCGCGCGATCTGCATCGAGATGCGCCCACGCGTGCACTTCGCGCTCGCGTGCGGCAATGCGTGCGAGATACGCGGCGACGAGCGCCTCACTCGTGAGTTGTCCGCGCGCGATGCGGCGCGCGGCTTCGGCGGCAGTCAGTTCGTTCAGCGGTTCTGGCATGAAGATAATGGAAGTAGTGAGGGAATTGGGATCGTCAAATGCAAGAGGAGTCTAAATTCTGATACGATTCTCACAAACTTTACACGATAGCAGGGCTCGCTTCAATCTTCGCCCGTGACGCATGAAACCGCCGCCGTTCAGATATCACGATCCGCAAACAATTGCTGAGGTCGTCGGATTGTTGCGCAGCTGCGATAACGCCAAGCTGCTTGCCGGCGGCCAGTCGCTGATGCCGATGCTCAACATGCGCTTCGTGCTGCCGGATGACGTGATCGATTTGAACCGCGTCGAGGGCCTTGCGTATATCCGTGAAACGGATGGCGCGCTCGAGGTCGGTGCCATGACGCGCCAGCGCGATCTCGAGTTTGCGCAGCTGGTGCGCGCGCGCTGCCCGTTGATGCACGAAGCGCTGCTGCAGGTCGGGCACCGGCAGACGCGCAACCGCGGTACGCTCGGCGGCTCGTTGTGCCAGCTCGATCCTTCGGCGGAGCTCGTCGCGGTGGCGACGGCGCTCGACGCGACGGTGATCGTCGTCGGCGCCAGGGGAGCGCGCGAATTCGATTTCGCGGCGTTTCCGGCGGCCTATATGACACCTGCGCTCGAGCCCGATGAATTGTTGAGCGGCGTGCGCTTTGCGCTGTGGCCCAGGGGTCACGGCCATGCGTTTGTCGAATTTGCGCGCCGCCATGGCGATTTCGCGATGGTCTCGGCTGCGGTCTTGCTCGAGGAAGACCGCGCCGGCACGATTACGCGCGCATCGGTCACCGTCGGCGGCCTCGGTCCCGCACCGGTGCGCGTGCGCGAAGTCGAACGGGCGATTGTCGGCAACGCTGCGTCCGAGACGCTCTTTCGCGATGCTTGCGAGAGCTGCCGCACGCTCGACGCAGTCGGGGACGTGCACGCGCCGGCGTCCTATCGCCAGCACCTGGCCGCCGTGTTGTCGCGGCGCGCGCTCGCACAAGCGCATGCCCGCGCAGCCGGCGCCGGACAATGACAAACGCATATCGCATGAGCAGGGTTTGCCATGAGTGAAACCCGCAACATCGCACTGACCGTGAACGGCACGCGCTATGAGCGCGAAGTCGAAGTGCGCATGACCCTCGCGGATTTTCTGCGCCAGCAACTGGGGCTGACGGGCACGCACCTCGGGTGCGAACAGGGCGTTTGCGGCGCGTGCACGATCTTATTCGACGACTACTCGGCGCGCTCGTGCCTGATGCTCGCGGTTCAGGCCAACGGACACCAGGTCACGACGGTCGAAGGACTCGCGTCCGGGCCCGGCCATCTGCACCCGCTGCAGCAGGCGTTTCGCGACAACCATGGCCTGCAATGCGGTTTTTGCACGCCCGGAATATTGACCACACTCGTCGAGTTTCTGCGCGAACATCCCGCTCCGACCGAAGGTGAGGTGCGGGTCGCGCTGTCGGGCAACCTGTGCCGCTGCACCGGCTACCAGGGCATCGTCGCCGCTGCGCTCGACGCCGCCAAGCGCCTGCAGGCCGACGTGGAAAGCCGCTGATGAATGGCAAAGTCTTCGGCCGGTCCGTTGAGCGGCTCGAAGATGCCGATTTGCTGCAGGGCGCGGCGCGTTTCATCGACGACATCCGGATTCCCGGTATGCTCGAAGCCGCCTTTGTGCGCAGTCCACATGCGCATGCGGCGATCCGCGGCATCGACAAGAGCGCGGCGCTTGCGCTTCCCGGCGTACACCGCGTTTTTGTGCTCGCCGATCTGATGCCGCATTTGCAGATCGAGCGGCTCGTCGTTGGACTTCCGAGCAAGAGCTATAAACAGGACCATCACCGTCCCGCACTCGCCGGAGACGAAGTCGTTCACGTCGGCGAGCCGGTCGCAATCGTTGTCGCCGACAACCGCTACGTTGCCGAGGATGGCGCTGCTTTGGTCGAGGTTGATTACGATCCGCTGCCCGCGGTCGCCGACTGCCGCGATGCGCTTGGCGCCGGCGCGCCGCGCGTGCATCGGCATGCGCCGCATAACCTGCTTGCCGAGTTCGCGTTGGGATATGGCGACGTCGATGGCGCTTTCGGCGGTGCAGCGCATGTCTTGCGCGAGTCGATATGGCAACACCGCGGCGGCAGCCACTCGATCGAATGCCGCGGTGCCGTCGCCGTGCATGATGCGATGGAAGACAGGCTCACGCTGTGGAGCTCGACGCAGATGCCGCACGCGGCGCAGCGTCTGTTGTGCGACATGCTGGGGCGCGACGAAAACCGGGTGCGCGTGATCACCCCGGATGTCGGCGGCGGCTTCGGACCCAAGCTCGTGTTCTATCCCGAAGACGTCGTGACCGCGCTCGCGGCGCTGCTTGTCGGCCGCCCGCTGAAATGGATCGAGGACAGGCGCGAGCATTTTGTCGCCACGACGCAGGAGCGCGATCAGTATTGGGAGGCCGAGATCGCGGTCGACGGCAACGCGCGCATACTTGGGATTCGCGGTAACCTGATACACGACCACGGCGCTTACACGGCGCGCGGAGTCAACCTCCCTCACAACTCGGCCGAAACGCTGCCGCTGCAGTACGAAGTACCGGCCTACCGCATGAACGTTCGGGTTGCGCTCACCAACAAGGTGCCGGTGACACCGGTGCGCGGCGCCGGGCATCCGCAGGGTACCTTCGTCATCGAGCGCCTGCTCGACCGCGTCGCGCGCGAGCTTAAACTCGATCGCGCTGAAGTGCGCCGCCGCAATCTGATCCACGCCGACAAGATGCCATACACGACGCAGCTCAAAGCGCGCGGCGGAATGCCGATCATACTCGACAGCGGCGACTACCCGAAATGCCAGCATCAAGCGCTCGCGCACGCCGGCTGGGAAACTTTTGGCGCGCGCCAGCAAGCGGCGCGCGCGCACGGCCGCTACCTCGGAATCGGGCTCGCCAATTACTGCAAAGGCACGGGCCGCGGACCGTTCGAAGCGGTCACCGTGCGCATCGGTCCATCAGGTAAGGTCCATGTCTACTCGGGCGCCGCGGCGATGGGACAAAGCACGCGCACGATGCTCGCGCAGATCGTCGCCGAACAGCTCGGCGGGAAAATGGAAAACGTAACGGTAACGACCGGCGACACCGCGGCGATTTCGATGGGAATGGGCGGATCCAACAGCCGCCAGACAGTGATCGCGGGATCATCGGCGCATGCCGCGGCGCTGAAGGTGCGCGCGAAGGCGCTCAAAATAGCCAGTCAAATGCTCGATGTCGCCGAGTCCGATCTCGAGATCGAGGGCGACCGGATCCAGGCCACGGGCATGCGCGAGAAATCGGCGAGCTTCGGCGAGATCGCGCGCACGGTCGCGGGAACCGCGGGCTATGCGCTGCCCGCCGGCGTTACGCCGGGCCTCGAAGCGACCGAGCACCTCGTGATCGATGACATGGCGCATGCCAACGGCACGGCGGTGGTCGAGGTCGAGGTCGACGCCGAGACCGGCGCGGTCGGGATTGTGAAGTTTATCGCGCTTCACGATTGTGGCCGCATCATCAATCCGATGCTCGTCGACGGCCAGATCCTGGGCGGCACCGCGCATGGTATCGGCAACGCGCTATTCGAATGGATGGGATACGACGACAATGCCCAGCCGGTGACCACCAATCTCGGCGAGTATCTGCTCGTGACTGCGACTGAAATGCCGCACATCGAAATTCTTCACCACGAGTCGCCGACGCCGCTGAATCCGCTCGGTGTCAAGGGGATCGGCGAATGCGGCGTGATACCGGTGGCCGCGGCAATCATTTCCGCAATCGAAGACGCGTTGATGCCATTTGGTGTGCATCTCGCGCAGGCGCCGATCTCGCCCGCGCAGATTGTGGCGCTGATCGAAGCAGCGCGCGAGCGCATGCAGGGAACCCCGACGAAGTGATGCATGTTAGCGAGAGTCTTATCGAAACACGCGTGTGCGGCAATCCTGATTGCGGTGGCCGCAGGGAGTGCAGCGCAACCGTATCCGAGCCGCCCTATCCGTCTGGTGGTTCCGTTTGCGCCGGGCGGAAGCGCCGATTTCGTGGGGCGTCTGGTCGCGCTAAAACTAACCGAGACAATGAGTCAACAGGTCGTCGTGGAAAATCGTGGTGGCGGAAGCGGGATGATCGGTAACGAGCAAGTCGCGAAATCCGCCCCCGACGGTTACACGCTGACGATCGGCACCCTGGGTCCGTTCGCCGTCAATCAAAGTCTGTTCGGCAAGATGCCGTACGATCCGGTCAGGGACTTTGCTCCGGTCACGCTGACCGGGTCAGCGTCACACGTGCTCGTCACGCATCCTTCGATACCGGTCACGACCGTCAAGGACCTGATCGCGCTCGCGCGGGCAAGGCCGGGTCAGTTGACGTTTGCCTCGAGCGGCATCGGCAACGCAACGCATTTGACCGGCGAGCTGTTCAAGTATCTGGCCAAGGTCGAACTGGTGCACATCGCCTACAAGGGCGGCGGTCCTGCCATGACGGATCTCATCGGCGGGCAGGTTTCGTTTTCGTTCGCGAGCATGCCTTCGGCGCTGCCGCATGTGCGAAGCCGCAGATTGCACGCAATCGCGGTGAGCGCCGGCAAGCGCTCGCCTGCAATACCTGAATTACCGACGGTCGCCGAATCGGGCCTGCCGGGTTTCGCGTCGGAAGACTGGCAGGGGATACTCGCACCCGCCAGGACTCCGCCCGAGATCGTCGCAAAACTCAACGGCGAATTGCAGCGCGTGCTCGGAGCGCCCGAGCTCAGGGAGAAGTTAATCGCAGCGGGATTCGAAGCCAGGACCAGCACGCCGGAATGGTTTGCCGACTTCATGAAAGCGGAGACGGTAAAGTGGGCCGCGGTCGTCAAAGAAGCCGGAATCAAGGCGGAATAGGAAAGGGACGGGGGCGGAGGAGAAACGATTTAGCTGCTGCAGTCGAGATTCGATCTTATGGAGTGAGAAATACGTCAATGGCCCCGACTGTTGTTCTCGGGCCCGCTACAACTCGACGATGAGACGTCGAAAACGAAGTCGCGCTGTGGGATCGGCGCCAAGAACACGGGCACTGCGCGTCAGTCAAGCGTGAGGCCCATCTTCTTCACGAGCGCGGACCACTTCTGCGAGTCGCGCCGGATCGTTTCGCCGAATTCCTGAACGCTGTCGCCGATCACTGAAGCGCCCTGCGCCGCGAGAAGGTCGCGCACATCACTCGCCTGGAGCGCGGTCACGGCGGCGTTGTGGAGCGTGTTTACGATCTGCGGTCGCAAACCCGCCGGCCCGAGCAGCCCAATCCACAAGGTGGCTTCGTAGCCGGGCAGGGTGTCCGCGACCGGCGGCAACTCCGGCAGTGACGGGATTCGCTTGAGCGTCGTTACGGCAATTCCCCTCAGCTTGCCGCCGCGAAGCTGTGGAAGGGCCGTGTTGAGCGGCTCGATCGTCATTACGATCTGACCACCGAGCAGATCGGCCATCGCGGGCGCACCGCCCTTATAGGGTACGTGCAGAAAGTCGACGCCGGCCATCTGCTTGAAAAGCTCCACCGCGAGATGCTGCGACGTTCCGGAGCCGGCCGAGCCGTAGCTCAGCTTGCCTGGCTGCGCTTTCGCCATCACGATCAGCTCGCGCACCGACTTCGCCGAGATCGACGGATGCACGACGACAACGCTCGGCACATCTGCGAACCGTGAGATCGGTTGGAGGTCTTTCGCAGGATCGTAGTTGAGGCTGCGGTAGAGATTCGGCGAGACGGTGATGGTTGTCGTCGTGCCGATAAGCAGTACATAGCCATCGGCATCAGCTCTCGCCACGATCCCGGTTGCGATTGTGCCGCTCGCGCCGGCACGATTGTCCAGGACCATCTGCTGCCCGAGCACTTCGCCGAGCTTGGGCGCGACGATGCGCGTCACGACATCAACGGGCCCGCCCGGCGGAAATGGAACGACGATACGCACGGGCTTCGCCGGATATTGCTGCGCCTGCGTGGACATCGCAAACAATGCGGCAAGCAGCAAGAACGCACGCTGTATCATTTCCCTTGCCTCGGCGGCACGAGAATGACTTTGCCCATCGTCTGTCGGTTGCTGAGGTACCGGTGAGCTTCGGCGACCTCGGCCATCGAGAAGGTGCACGAGATAACGGGCTTCACTTTTTGCTGGGCGATCAGCTGAAGGATTTCGTCGAGCGCCGCGCGATGCATGAGCTGCGTCCACGGCTTGCCTCCTATATTGAGCCCGTAAATCTGGAGGTTCTTCGCGAAAATCTGCTCCGGCGGCAGCGGCGGCAGATTGCCGCTTGCTCGTCCGTAAATCATGAGCCGACCTCCGGGCGCGAGCGCGGTGAAGCTGTTCAGGAGCACGTCACCCCCCACGCATTCGAGTACGCGGTCGACGCCGACTTCGTTCGTGAGCCGCAGCACCTCGCTGACGAAATTCTGCTTCAGATAGTTAATAAGGTGATCAGCGCCGAGGCGCCGGACGAGGTCGAGCTTCTCGTCCATCGATGCCGTTGCGATAACCTTGGCGCCCCACACCCTCGCGAGCTGCACCGCGGCTGTTCCCACGCCCGAGGCGGCCGCGTGTACGAGCACTGTTTCGCCCGCGCGCAATGGCGCGAGGGTTTTCAGCATGTGGTACGCGGTGAGAAAGATGACTGGAATCGCAGCCGCCTCCGCAAAGGAGATTGAAGTCGGCATGCGGATCACTTCGGACACAGGTGCCGAGACGAGCTCCGCCTGGCAGCCCGCCGCGGTCGTGCGGCAGAAGACGCGATCGCCTTCCTTAAATTCTTTGACCTTTGCGCCGGCTCTTATCACGGTGCCTGCGGCTTCAGTCCCGAGCAGCGCCGGAAAGTCAGTCTTGAAGTGATAGCGGCCGGAGCGCCTCATCACGTCCGCGTAATTCACTCCTGCAGCTTCCACCTGGATCAACACGTCATTTGGACCGGGCTGCGGGTCCGGGGCGTCCTCCCAGCGCAGTATATCGACTTCGCCGGTCTCGTGATAACGGACTGCTTTCATGTTTTCGCAAGCGCTTTAAGAATGTGAGGTCGGACTTGGTTCGCCACCAACTCGAGTTGCGCGATGGACCAGTCGACCGGGTTGAAGATCACGTGCCCGACGCCGCCCATCGCCTCGACTTTTTCGCAGACGCGCTCGGCAACCTGCTCCGGACTGCCAACCAGATAGTGCGTCTGCCAGAACTCGAGGTCCTTGCCCGAAATCTTCGAGAACTTCGGGATCGCCGCCTCGGGTTTCTCGCCTTTCTCGAGCACGTACACGAAGTTGCAGTAGGCCTTCGTCACGTCACTCGGCTGGCGGCCGAATTCCTTCACCATCTCCTGTATTCGCGCCCAGTCGCCGCGCACCATCTCCGGCGTCGCCGGTGAATGCGGAACCCACACCGAGGCGTACTTCGCAATGCGCCGCAGGACAGGCGTGAAGTCAGGGATTTTCTGCCCGTAGCTCTTGTCGAGAGGAGATGTACCGCCCGGAATCCATATCTGCGGACGTGGAAGCTGGACCGGCTTCGGGTCGACTCGAACGTTCTCGAACTGGTAGTACTTGCCGCGATAGGTGACGTCGTCTCCCGACCAGAGTGCGAGCACCGCCTCGAGCATCTCGTTCATGCGCCGGCCGCGCTCCTTGTACGGCACGTTCATGACCGCGAATTCTTTTTCGTGCCAGCCGACGCCGACGCCGAAAATTGCTCGGCCGGCGCTCAGGACGTCGAGTGTTGCCCACTCCTTCGCGTAATACACCGGATTGCGAAGTGGCAGGGTGATGCCCATCGGCCCGAGCTTTATCTTCCGCGTGACCGCCGCGAGCGCGCCCATGAGCACCATCGGCTCCAGCCAAGTGCCGGACGTGTACGGCGGCACGGTGAGCACATGGTCGATGCACGTTGCTGAGTGGAAGTCGAGCTGTTCCGCCCGGCGCAGGTAATCGCCCATCTCGGCAATCGTCGCAGTCTGCGCTCCCATTGCAAAGCTGGGGATTCGTAATCCGAATTTCATGCGGACATACTGTGTCTTATAGAGACGCCGTAGTCAAATGGAGTGGCACTTACGTTGTCAACGGCTCTTCCTGATCCGCACCGCAACGACGTGCAGGCTGCCTTCCTCGGAGGCTCCTCCGTCGCGCGGATACGCGCGCACCCGTTGCAGCAGTTTCTGCCCCGTGGTGGCATCGACCAGCCGCGCGAGTTTGATGCCGGTGACGCGCATCAGCGCGATCTCGGCCAGACTCAGCACCCGGCAACCGCGCTCGAGGTGGCCACCGAACGCCCGGTTGCGATCCGAAAGCACGAGGTGGCAGTGCACGTGATAGTTTGCGATGACGCCCGCCATCGCCAGGATCTCGACGCCTCGCGGACGCGTGCGCTGATAGAACGTCCGCGGCGGAAACGACGCCCCGATCGCGCCGCTCACTGCAATGTCGGTCAGGCTGCCAAAGCCAGTGAGAATGACGCCATCGCGAATCTTGCGCTGTCTGCAAATCTCCTCGATTGATTCAAGCAGAAGTTCTCCGTACGCGAGCCGCACCACGACAATCTCGCCTGCATGCGCCCCGCCAGCCACCATACGCTTAGCCGCCATCGACATCCCCCTCTTTTTGAGTTTGGCAAAACGTCACGATAGCTCGAATCGAATTATCATCCAACGAACGACTGCAATTGGCCGATCTGAGTCCCGCGCTCGCACGTCGAATTTTGCGGATATGCAGATGTTGCCCGTTAGAACGAGACCCGATTACTACAATTGCGATTGAACGACGGAGGCGAACGGTACTTCGGAATAGCAAACGCCTCACTCCGCCTTGATGCCGATTTCATCGCCGAGCTTGCGCATGCGCGCGATGTAATCGCGCATCATCGTCTCGAATTCAACCGGGCCGGTGGAGACGGGTTCCGCGCCGAGTGCCTGCAAACGCTCGCCGACTTCAGGCAGTGCGAGGATGCGCGCCATCTCTTTTGATACGCGCTGTCTTATCGCGAGCGGCGTGCCGGCAGGCGCGAGCACGCCAAACCAGTCATCGCCTTCGTAACCCGGCAACCCCGCCTGTGCGATGCTCGGCACGCCCGGCATGAAACGCTCGCCCGCGGGCGAAGTCGTAACCAGAATCTGCAGCTTGCCCGCCTTGGCGAATGGAATCGCGTTGGGTCCCGGCGCGAAGGCGTAGAGAACACGCCCCGTCATTGCGTCGTTGACCGCCTCCGGTGTGCCGCGGAATGCGACGTGATCACCCTTGAAGCCGGCGAGGTGCGCGACCGCCGCTGCATGCATATGCGCGGTGCTGCCCACGCCCGCCGAGCCGTAAACTACGCCGGCAGGCTGGGCCTTCGCGTACGCGATCAGGTCCTTGAGCGACTTGAAGCCGAACGATGGCGACACAACCATGAAACTCGGTGAACGCGCCATCTGCCCGACTCCACTGAAATCTTTGTTCGGGTCATACGGCAAACCGCGGTCGATCGCCGAGCGCACGCCAAACGCGCTCGCAACCGCAAGGAAGGTGCGGCCGTCAGGCTTTTGCGTAGTCACGTAGTGCGAGCCGGTCACGCCGCCGGCGCCGACCCGGTTGTCGACGAGCACGGAGGTGTTCCACGCCTCGGACATATATTTTGCGACGATACGCACGATGACATCGGTGCCGCCGCCCGCTGAGTAGGGGACCACGAAGCGGATCGGTTGCGCCGGGTAACCGGCGCCCGCGTCAGGCGCCTGCGCGTGCGCGAGCGCAGGTGCGGCGAGCGCGATGACAAGGATACGCGGCACGATCAAAATCAGTCTGGTGAAACAATCCCGGCTCGATGAAGTCGGCTTCATGATCTTTCTTTCAGTGAAATGGTACATAGACCCAAAGATCGAGCATCACGACCGCATCCGGCACGCCGAGCGCGGGCACTTCAATCGCCGAGAATGGCAGGTGCCGTCCGGGCCAATGGCGATTCCAGACCTGCCATGCACCGTTGAAATCGGCGAGATCGGTATGGAACTGCTGTGCACGCACCACGTTGGCAAGCGAAGTGCCGGCTGCCCTGCAAATGCGCTGAGCCTGCGTGAGCATGTGGTCCATCTGAAGGTCCACGGCACTGCCGAAGTGCGGCTGACGCGTATCGACGCGCGCTTCGGCAGCGAGCGCGCCGCCGCGTCCCACCGCCATCAATCCCGAGAGAAACAACAGGTCGCCGGCGCGGATTGCCTGCACTTGACCGGCGAATGCGGTGGGCACGCCAGCATCGATGATCCGCTTGCGGGTGCCGCCTCCGTGGCGCACGCTGATCGTGTTGATTTCGATGCGGCCCTCTTCGCAGATGAAGCCGGGCGTGGAGGTCGTGATGATCGTGGTAGCAGGCGGCAGCTTCGGGAAGTGTTTCGCCCACACTTCGTTGAAAGCCGGAACGTCGTCGACATCGCGCAGATACACCTGCGCTTTGACCACGTCGCCGAGCGTGTTGCCGACGGAGGCGAGTGCGGGTTTCAGCTTTCTCTCGATCACGAACTCGGTTTCGAGTCTGATCGGCGTGCCTTTCCAGAGATGCCCGGATGGCGCGCGCGCCGCCGGGTCAAGCGGGCCTTCCGCGGTCTTGAGCGCCTCCGCGGTCTGGCCGGCCACGAATACATAGTCGCCGCACGTCAGCACCGGGCTGTAACCGGAAGTCGCGTGCACCGGCAGATTCTGCGGACGGTGCTGCTCCACCTCGAAGCCTTTCCCTGGCACGGCGGCGATCATCTGCACTTCGATATCCTGACCGGCAAGCAGAAACTTCTGATGCAGATTGGAAGTGCTGGGCGGAACGTGACCGGCGAAGAATTCACGCCTCACGTCGTGATATGCATCAACCGCATGCGCGCGCGTGTAGTACTGATCGATACGCACGACATGCCTGCAGTCGGTGCGGCCGGCTTTCAGCACCTTCGCAAGATTGGCGAATATGCGTTGTGATTCCTTTTTGTGTTTCGGCAGTCCGTGGCGCGGCGCGCGCGCATCGATTACGTCGGGCGCCATGCCGCTCACAAAATCCGCCGTGCCTTTATGACCGGTCGCGAAAATCCAGCGGCCCGCGCGGACTCCGGGAGCGTAGCGAATGCCGCCAGGCTCGATCGTGACGGGAAGCAATGCGGTCACCGCGGGTTTGGAGCGCGCGGGTTTTTTGCCGACGGGCATCGAATCAGCTCTGGCGTGGTCAGGAAGCTAAATTCTATCGTACGGGCCTCCGATCTCTGCTAAGCCGCATGACAAACTGAAAATTAAGCATTAAAGTTAATCCGTAGGTTGAGTTGAGCGCGAGCGATACCCATCGCTAACAAAGGCGCGCAACAAACCGTGATGCCGGGACCTGACTTCTTCACGGCGTAGCTGGAGGAAAGTGAGTCATGCGCATTCGGATTCTCGCTTCGTTCTTCACCGCGCTGATTGTCATGAGTGCATCCGCTCAAAGCGCTGGCGGCGCAAACGCGCAGGCTTTTCCGAACCGGCCCATCCGACTCGTCGTGAACACCTCCGCGGGGAGCAGTCCCGATCTGATCGCCCGAGCTGTCGCCAGACAGGCGGAAAACTTCCTGGGCCAGAACGTGATTATCGATAACCGCACGGGCGCGAATGGCATCATCGGCGCGGTCATCGTTGCACATGCCGCGCCGGACGGGTACACAGTGCTGCATACGTCGCCGGGAGTCATCCTCAACGCGGTCGTCTACAAGAAGCTGCAGTACGACATCCACAAGGACTTCGTTCCGGTCACGCAGGTTGCCGCGGGCGTGGGTTACCTGATGCTGGTGAACCCGGCGCTGCCCGTATACACGGTCAAGGAATTCATCGCGCTTGCGAAGCAAAAGCCGCTGACCTATAGCTCCGTGCCGGTCGGAGGCACCACGCACCTTGCCGCGGAGTTATTCAATCTGCGCGCGGGCGTGCAGCTGCGCCACATTCCTTACCGCAGCGGCGCCGATTCAGTCAATGCGGTAATGGCCAACGAAGTCAACGTCACGTTTTCTCCTCCGACCGGCGCGTTGTCGCACGTGCAATCCGGAAAGCTGCGCGCGATTGCATTCTCCGGCTCGAAACGCTTTGCACGGCTGCCGGAGGTACCGTTGGTCGCGGAGGCCGGGGTGCCGGACTACGTCGTCGATTTCACCTGGAATGCATGGTTCGCACCGGCGAAGACACCGGCCGCCACCGTCCATCGTCTCTACATGGCGGTGCGCGAAGCGCTGAAGGCGCCGAAGATCGTCGATTTCCTCGACGCTAGCGCGTTCTACCCGGTCGGCAGCACGCCGCAGGAGTTTCGCGACTTCGTCAATGCGGAATTGAAGCGCTACTCAGAAGCGGTCAGGGAAGCGAAGATAGCGCTGCAATAACACGTCGCTCAAAAGGAAAAAACGTGAATAAATTCGTTTATGCCGCAGCCGCGGTTATCGCCTCGCTGTACGCAATCTCGACCCCGCTTGCTGCGTCGTATCCCGAGAAGGTGGTGCGTATCGTCGTACCCTGGCCGCCGGGACCCACCGATGTCCTGGCCCGGCTCACGAGTGCGGAACT
>DASYSI010000099.1:0-3145 GCA_036003485.1 Burkholderiales bacterium
TCGTACGTGCGCATTAACACCATCGCCTTATAGAGCGCGATCAACGCCGCAGGATCCTGCGCGAAAGCGGGAAGGGGCGCGACGACCTTGCCGTGGGGATCGAGAAACTGCAGGTACTCGATTTGAAATGAAGCGACGGTCGTCATGTCTTATTGTATCCCGTTAGCCTGGCGCGGCGATGAATTGACAACCGTAAAGCCAAACTCAATGACACGCCGCCGCCGGGTTTCACCAAACCTGATTTAGAGATCCAAAGGTAGCTCTTCTCGCGAATTGATATAATCCAAACTCTGCTTGCCGCCCGCCGCTTTCCGGCGGGCGTTTTTTGTTTCGAGCACGACCGAGCATGGTTCGCATGGATAGCCAAACCCGATGAATGCACCAGATTTTCCCGCCGATCTCGTGCGCGACGTTGCGCGCCGGCGCACGTTCGCGATCATTTCGCATCCGGACGCGGGCAAGACCACGCTGACCGAGAAGCTACTGCTGTTCGGGGGCGCGATCCAGCTGGCGGGCACGGTGAAGGCGCGCAAGAGCACGCGTCACGCGACTTCCGACTGGATGGAAGTCGAGAAGCAGCGCGGTATCTCGGTCACGAGCTCGGTGATGCAGTTCGATTATGCGGAGCACACCATCAATCTGCTCGATACGCCGGGCCATGAGGATTTTTCCGAAGACACCTACCGCGTGCTCACTGCGGTGGACGCGGCGGTGATGGTGATCGATGCGGCCAAGGGTGTCGAGGCGCAGACGATCAAGCTCCTCGAGGTCTGCCGGCTGCGCGCGACGCCGATTATCACGTTCGTGAACAAGCTCGACCGCGAAGTGCGCGAACCGGTCGAGCTGCTCGAGGAAATCGAGGCAGTCCTGAAAATCGATTGCGCGCCCATCACCTGGCCGATTGGAATGGGCAAGGCGTTTCGCGGCGTGTTCCATCTGCTGCGCGACCGGCTGATGCGCTTTACCCCGGGCGCGGAGCGCCGCGGTCCGGAGGCCGAGCTGATCAAGGGCCTTGCCAACCCGCAGCTTGATACACTGTTCCCGACCGAGGTCGTCGCGCTGCGCAGGGACGTCGACCTGATTCGCGGCGCGAGCACGCCGTTTGATCTCGAGCGCTTTCTCGCGGGCAGGCAGTCGCCGGTATTTTTCGGTTCGGCAATCAATAATTTCGGCGTGCAGGAAATTTTGCAGGCGCTCGTGGAATGGGCACCGCCGCCGCAGCCGCGTGATGGCGGCAGCCGCCTTGTGCATCCTGCCGAAGGCATGTTCAGCGGTTTCGTATTCAAGATTCAGGCCAACATGGATCCGAGGCATCGCGATCGGATCGCGTTTTTTCGCGTATGCTCGGGCCGCTATCAGCCTGCGATGAAAGTGCACCACGCGCGTATCGGACGCGAAATGAAGCTCGGCAACGTGCACACATTCATGGCGAACGAGCGCGTGAGGAGCGAGGATGCGGTGGCCGGTGACATCATCGGCATCCACAATCACGGGCAATTGCAGATCGGCGATACGCTCACGCAAGGTGAGATTCTCGGTTTCAAGGGGATCCCGTACTTTGCGCCCGAGCTCTTCCGGCTCGCGCGCCCGCGCGATCCGTTCAAGGCGAAACAGTTGCAGAAAGGGTTGCGCGAGCTTGGCGAAGAAGGCGCGATCCAGGTCTTCGATTCGGGCTCGGGCAATACATTGCTGCTGGGCGCGGTGGGTCCGCTGCAGTTCGAGATCGTGGTGCACCGGCTGCACAGCGAATACAAAGTCGACGCGGTCTACGAGACGACCCCTATTTTCACCGCGCGCTGGCTGACATTTCCCGATGAGGCGGCGCGCCGGGCGTTCGAAAAGGAAAACGCGCTCAACATCGCCAAGGACGTCGACGATAATCCCGTCTACCTCGCGCCCAATCCTCATAATCTGCAGCTTGTCATCGAGCGCTGGCCGAAGGTCGGGTTCTATGCGACGCGCGAACACGGACAGCGGCTTGTTCACGAGTAGGATCGGAGAAATAGTATGAAGCTCGGATTTTTTACGATGCCCATGCATCCGCCGGGTCGCAACTATACGCAGACGCTCAAGGAAGACCGTGAAGCGGTGCTGCTTGCCGACAAGCTCGGTTATTGCGAAGCGTTCATCGGCGAGCACGCGACCGACGTGTGCGAATCGATACCCTCGTGCCTTGCGTTCATCGCGAGCGTTGCATTTGAGACGCGGCAGATCAAACTCGGAAGCGGAACCGTCAACCTGCCCAACAATCATCCGGCGCAGGTGGCGGCCAATGTCGCGATGCTCGACCATCTGCTCGAAGGCCGTTTTCTGTTCGGCATCGGGCCCGGCGGCCTGCGCTCGGACATGGAGGTGTTCGGTAATCTCGACCGCGACCGCAACGCGATGTTCGTCGAAGCGATCGATCAGATACTCGCGATCTGGGCGGGCGACGCGCCGTACAACATCAAGGGACAATTCTGGAACATCACGACCGAGCGCACGCTGATGCGTGACGCGGGGCAGGGCGTGATGCTCAAGCCGTATCAGCAGCCGCATCCGCCGATCGTCGTGACTGCCGTCGTTCCGCATTCCAAAGGACTCACCGCCGCGGCAAAACGCGGCTGGCATCCGGTGTCCGCGAATTTTCTGCAGCCGGTGTGGGCGGCGACGCATTGGCCGATGTACGAGCAAGGCTGCGCGCTGGGGGGACATGCAGCGGAGCGACGCCACTGGCGTGTGTGCAAGAGCCTGTTTGTGGCTGACGACGATGCGACGGCGCGCCGGTATGCAAAAGATGTCAATGGCCCGTACGGGTTTTACTACTGGAACTTGCTCACCAAGCGCAAAGCTCACGGCAGCATCGATATTTTCAAACATGATCTCGGGCTGCCGAATGAAGCGGTGACGGTCGATTACCTGCTCGATCGTCTCGTGATCTGCGGGAATGTCGCGAGTGTGGTCGATCAGCTGCTGGCATTCCGCGAGGTTACCGGCGACTTCGGCACCTTACTCTATGCAGGTCACGACTGGGCCGAGCCTAAGCTCGCGCGCCGTTCGATGGAGTTGATGGCGGAGCGGGTGATGCCTGCTGTTAACGCTGCGATCAGGAGCCAGTCGCGCGCGGCCTAGACCGTGGGCCGTATCACGCGATGCGGTTCGGCAG
>DASYSI010000100.1:0-27450 GCA_036003485.1 Burkholderiales bacterium
AGAAAACGCTCCGGCTCGCTGCTCTCGATCGTAAGCACCCGCACGTCGAAGTATCGCACATTGTCGACGAGTGGCAGCTTGAAAAACAGGCCCGGCGTTTTCTTGATGCTGACGATTTCCCCAAAGCGAAACACAATCGCATTCTGGCGCTGGTCGACGACGAACATCGACAGCGACAACACCACCAGCAGTACGACGGTTGCAACCAGAACAATGCCGATGTTCTGCTTCATCAGCGTGGCTCCCGATCACGACTGCGGAGCGCGTCGCGCGAGCGCGAAGCGGAAGGCAACGGTTCCGGAGCCACAGCGGGCTCGACGGGTTTGCCCCCGCTGTCGGGCAGCGCCGCACTCGGCGCGGTAAGCTGCAGCAGCTTGTCGAGCGGCAGGTAAAGCAGATTGTTGCCGCCTTTCTGGTCGATCAGCACCTTGGTGGCATTGCTCATGATTTGCTGGACCGCATCGATATAGAGGCGATCACGCGTGACGCCGGGCGCCTTGTTGTATTCGGCGACGATCTGGCGGAAACGGCTGGCGTCACCTTCGGCGCGCTCGATCACCCGCTGGCGGTAGCCCTCAGCTTCCTGGTTCAGCCGCGCCGCCGCGCCGCGCGCACGCGGAATCACATCGTTGGCATAGCCCTGGCCTTCGTTTTTCTGACGCTCGCGGTCCTGTCCCGATTTCACCGCGTCATCGAATGCCGCCTGCACCTGCTCCGGCGGCTGCGCGTTCTGCATCGTCACTTTGCTGACATTGATGCCGGTTCTGTAGCGGTCGAGAATTTCCTGCATTAGCTTCTGCGCGCTGGCAGTGACCTGGGCCCGGCCCTCGTACAGTACGAAATCCATGGTGCTCTTCCCGACAATTTCGCGAATCGAGGTTTCCGCCGCCTGCAGCACGCTCTCATCGGGGTTGCGGTTGTTGAACAGATAATCCTTAGGATCCTTCAACACGTATTGCACCGCGAACTGAATGTCGACGATATTTTCATCGTCGGTCAGCATTAGCGATTCCTTAGGCACCTTGCTTTTGACATTGTTGCGGTAGCCGATTTCAACAGTGCGCACTTGCGATACGCTCACCACCTCCGCGCTCTCGATCGGGTACGGCAGATGCCAGCGCGGCCCCGGCTGGGTCTCCTCGAGATATTTGCCAAAACGCAATACGATGCCGCGCTGGCTCGCATCGACGATATAAAAACCGCTCGCAAGCCATACCAGCACAATCAACGCGATCAGAATGCCGGCGCCGCCGCCGAAGCGCGCCAATCCCGGCCCGGCGGGCGGGCTGCCGTCGCCCCCGCCTTTGCGGCCGAACAGCGAGCCCAACTTTTGGTTGAAATTGCGCACCAGCTCGTCGAGGTCGGGTGGACCTTGATTGCCGCCGCCGCGACGTCCCCACTGAGGATCGTTGAGCGACATAAGCACGCCGAGCATCCGGCGCAGCCGCTCGGAAACAAACGCGCGCGAAGACCGCAAAAAGGTAAACATAGTTGAGTGGATCCGTGTCAAGCAGCCGCAGAACCCGCAACCTTGGCACGGGTTGCAACGGCATATTCTTCCAGCGCCGATCTGGTCAAATCAAGCCCTGCACCGGTGCGGGCGCTCATCCAGATTGCGTTGATTTTACCATACTCATCGCGCTCGATTCGCGGTGCAGTGCCATTCAGATCGATCTTGTTGTAGATCAGTATCTGCGGTATGCGCTCGGCGCCAATGTCGGTGAGTACCGAATTGACGGCCGCAATCTGGGCGTCGCGCGACGCACTGCCGGCATCGACAACGTGCAGCAGCAGCTCGGCCTGTACCGTCTCTTCGAGCGTAGCGCGAAATGCCGCGACCAGCGTGTGCGGCAAATGGCGGATAAACCCCACCGTATCGGACAAAACCAGTGGCGCACCGCTTGGCAGGAATACCCGGCGCGTTGTCGTGTCGAGGGTCGCGAACAACTGGTCGGCTGCATACGCATTTCCACGTGTCAGCGCGTTGAACAATGTACTTTTTCCCGCATTCGTGTAGCCGACTAGCGAGATCGACATTACGCTGGCGCGGCGCCGCGCGCGACGCTGCACTTCGCGTCCGCTGGCAAGACGCGCGAGCTTGTCCTTCAGCAGTTTCACGCGCTTGGCGAGCAGCCGGCGGTCGGTTTCGAGCTGGGTTTCGCCGGGTCCGCGCAGACCGATGCCACCTTTTTGGCGCTCCAAATGCGTCCAACCGCGAACCAGGCGCGTAGCCAGATGCTCGAGCTGAGCGAGCTCCACCTGGAGCTTGCCTTCGTGGCTATGGGCACGTTGCGCAAAAATATCGAGAATGAGACTGACGCGATCGATAACCCGGCAGTTCAGGCGTTTTTCGAGATTGCGCTCCTGCGCCGGAGACAGCTCGTGATTGAAAATTGCAAGCTGTGCGCCGCTGGACGCAAGTAACGCCGCAAGTTCTTCCACTTTGCCGGTGCCGGCAAAAAAGGCGGGATTAGGCCGCTGTCGCTTGCCTTGCAGCACTGCCGCGACACTGATGCGCGCGCTCAATGCAAGCTGTACCAGTTCGGCGGTCGATTCGGCAAAGTCCTCAGTGCCGAAATCGAGGCTGACCAGTACCGCCTGGGAACTGCTCCCGGGACGTTCAAACATCAATGATATCTGGCAGGCTAGCTCTCGGCAGTGTGTTCGAGCGCGAGATTAACCGGGCGTGAAGGTACGACGGTCGAAATGGCATGCTTGTATACCATCTGCGTCACTGTGTTCTTGAGCAGCACGACGTATTGGTCAAAGGACTCGATCTGTCCCTGCAGCTTGATGCCATTGACCAGGTAAATAGATACCGGAACGTGCTCTTTACGCAGCGTATTCAAAAACGGGTCTTGTAGCAGCTGCCCTTTTGTACTCATCGGATTGTCCCATTGTTCTTGTATTGGTCACAACACACTCTACTGTATTTTCCTGCGCAGCGCCATAGCGCACAATCAACGCCGTGCGCGGCGTTTGGCATACGGGTTGGAGCCCTGCCGGAACTCGATTCTGAGGGGGGTGCCCTTCAGTTTGAACGCATCGCGGAAGAAACGTTCAAGATAACGGCGATAGCTGTCTGAAATGCGGTCGAGACCGGTGCCATGGATGACAATCCGCGGCGGATTGCTGCCCCCCTGGTGCGCATACCGCAGCTTGGGACGGAAAATCCCGGACCGCGGCGGCGCCTGGCGTGCGGTGGCGGCCGCGAGCGCGCGGCACAACTTCGGTGTTGGCAGTTTCACCATCGCTGATTCATAGGCACGCTCGACGGAATCCAGCAGTGGGTTGATGCCGGTGCCCGCCAGCGCCGAAATGTGATGCGCCGAAGCGAATTCAATGAAATTGAGCGTGCGCGCAAGCGTGCGCGTGGTGCGATCGCGCTGCTCAGCGCTCAAGTCGTCCCATTTATTGACCGCGACCACCAGCGCGCGGCCGGCTTCGACGATGTAGCCTGCAATATGAGCATCCTGGTCGACGACCTGCTCGCGCGCGTCAAGCACCAACACGACCACGTTCGCATCCTCGATCGACTGCAGTGTCTTGACCACAGAAAATTTCTCGACTGCATCCGCGCCGCGTCCGTGCCGGCGCATTCCGGCGGTATCGATCAGCGTATATTTGCGCCCGCGCCGTTCGAAATCGACATAAATGCTATCGCGCGTCGTGCCCGGTTCATCAAATACCACTACTCGCTCTTCACCGAGCAGGCGGTTGACCAGCGTGGACTTTCCCACATTGGGCCGGCCCACGATCGCAATCCGCGGATGCGAATTGCGCGCTTTAATGTCCTCCGTTTCTGCTGCTTCAGAAAAATCGGCGAGCACCAAGTCGGCCAGATCGCCGACACCCTCGCCGTGCGCGGCAGAAATGGCAAGCGGTTCGCCGAGCGCCAATTCGTGAAACTCGGCATTGACGGTGGCCGGGGGCATGCCCTCGGCCTTGTTGACGACCAGCCAGATTTTGCGCCCGGTTTTGCGCAGCCGCTCGGCAATCGTGCGGTCCTGCGGCGTCAGTCCCTCCCGCCCGTCGACGAGCAGTAATATCGCGTCGGCTTCGTCAATGGCCTGCTGCGTCTGACGCGTCATCGCGTGCAGGATTCTGTCTTGCGCGAGCGGCTCGAGGCCGCCGGTATCGACCACGATATACGCCTTGTCACCGACACGGCCACGCCCATAGTGACGGTCACGCGTGAGGCCGGGCACCGCGGCAACGATGGCATCGCGCCTGCGCGTGAGGCGGTTGAACAATGTGGATTTGCCGACGTTCGGGCGCCCGACTATGACAATAGTGGGAATCATCATTTGATGATGCCGCAAGTTACCGCCAGATAATGGATGACTGATGACGGACGAAGGCTGCCGGCAGTGTCAACGCTAGCGCCCCAGAATCGAAGGTCTTCGTCCTCCCGCACTTGCCTGCGATCACTGAATAGTGAGCGCAAAAACCCCGCCCTTGCGAGTCTGCACCAGGATGCCTTCATTGAGAGCGATCGGCGGAGCGATGATGGGGCTGCCGTCGGTCGCGATGCGCGCGGCAAACGAACCGTCGTCACGCGACAGAAAATGCACGTAACCCTGGTAATCCGCGACGGCGAGGTAGCTGCCGGTCACGACCGGGGCGCTGACGAAACGGCCGTATAGCTTGTCTTGTTTCCATACGCTCGCGCCGTTATTTTTTTCGAATGTGACGACTGCGCTCTTCTCATCGGACACGTAGACGTTGCGGCCATCCATCGTCAAACCCGAAACGCTTGAAATATCGCGCGCCCACAAGAGCGCCCCTTTAATGAGATCAAAACATGCGACTCGGCCCTGGAATGCCGCGGCGCAAATTTGCTTGCTGTCGACCACCGGCGGGCTTGAAATATCAGCGACGCGCTCGAGTTCGGTCGAACCTTTGGGCAATGCCACCGTGGCTTCCCAGCCGATGTTGCCGGTGCCGAGTGCGAGCGCTACGAGCCTGCCGCCGGGAAAGCCGGCGAATATCGCGTCACGGTAGATCACCACGCCGGCGTGGGTGCGTATCGTCAATGCCGGCAGCGTGCGCCGATATACCCATTTGCGTGCGCCCGTCGCGGCATCGAGCCCGTATAAGCGACCATCGCCGCTGCGTACCACCACTATGCCGTGCTCGATCTGCGGCGCGCTCAGCACTTCGCTCGTCAGCTGCGTTTGCCACAATGACTTGCCGCTTTGATCGAATGCCAGCACCTCGCCTTTGGCCGTTCCTACCAGGATCACCTGTCCGTCAGTGCCGACGCCGGCGCTCAGGCGGCTTTTGGTGTCGATGCGTGCGAGCAGCTTGCCGCTTACCGCGTCATAGCGCGAAATCTGGCCGGATGCGCCCGCTACATAGACCGATTCCGAGTTCACCACCGGCGTAAAAACAAATTTCTCGGCGTCGCCGGCACTGGCCTGCCACAGAATTTTAGCGGTGGCGGTAGGTTTGATCGGTACGAGCTCGGCGGGCTTGATGGCAGGTCCGCTGCCGAACCACTTGTCGATATAATCGCCGGGGGCAACAGAGCAGCCGCAGGTGCAAATCGCCATCAACCCGGCAAGCGCTAATCGCGCCACGGGTAAACGTATCATTTCGCAGCGCCCAACGCGTCGAGCTTGATTTGTATCAATCCGCGATAGTTGCTTTTGGCATCGCTTTTGTCGAGCGCGAGCTGATACGCGATGCGCGCCTCGTTGTTATGGCCTTGCGCTACCAGCACGTCGCCTTTGAGGTCGGCGTAGAGTGCGCTGAAGGTGTCGGCATGCTTCGCCTCGAGGAGTTTCAGGGCGGCGTCATAATCTTTCGCGTCGAGCAGCACCGCCGCAAGCCGCAGCCGCGCGATGTCGCGCGTTTCATCGTCCCTGGCGTTGTCGAGTGCCCATTGCAAACGAGTTTTAGCTTCTGCCATATCGCCGCTGTCGAGCGCGGCTTTGGCCCCGGCGAGTGCAGCGAAAGCCGCGTAGCCCGTGCGCGGGTATTTCGTAACAAGCACTGCGGCGATGTCCTGCACTTTCTTAGGCTCCCCACCCGCGGCGGCGGCCTGCAATTGTACATACAGTTCGCCCGCCTCCATCGCCTGCCCGTCGCGGTAAGCGCGCCAACCCCACATGCCGCCGAGCGTCAGCGCCGTCGCAACGACCACCAGCAGGATCAGCGTCCGGTACTGTTTCCACCACGCCTTCAGCTCATCTAGCTGTTCCTGTTCTTCCAGATCGTAGACTGCCATCGTTCATCCTTGGTTGACTCTGATTAATGCTGCGGCCTGCGCGGGCGCACAACGGATCTGCTCGCCCGCTTGCCGCAGCGGCTTTACGCTGACTTGCTGTTCGTGCGCCTCATCGTCGCCGATAATCACCGCATAGCACGCACCGCTTGCATCGGCCTTTTTCATTTGTGACTTGAAGCTGCTGCTGCTGCAATCGAAAACCACCGCGCAACCGAGATCGCGTAATTCTTCGGCGACCTGGAAGGCGTAACGCCCGGCGGCGGCGCCTTGATGCACCAGGTACGCATCAGGCACGTCGCGCGGTCCGGCTTCGCGCTGCTCGAGCAGCAATACGGTGCGCTCGACGCCGATGCCAAATCCGCACCCCGGCGTCGGCTTGCCGCCCAGCTGCTCGAACAGCCCGTCATAACGGCCGCCCGAACAAATCGCGCTTTGCGCGCCAAGCCGGCTGCTCACCCACTCGAACACCGTCAGATTGTAATAGTCCAGCCCGCGCACCAGACGCGGGTTCACCTGAAACGGAATTTGCGCCAGACGCAAACCCGCCTGCACCGCTTCAAAATTTGCGCGCGTTTCAGCACCGACGACATCGATCAGCTTCGGTGCCGCCTCGATTGTATCCTGCAGCGCCGGATTCTTGCTGTCGAGGATGCGCAACGGATTGCTGTGCAAGCGTCTTTTCGCGTCATCATCAAGCCGCTCGTGATTGCGCTCGAAATATGCGATTAGATCGGTGCGGAACGCGCGTCGTTCTGCGGCACTGCCGATGGTATTGATTTGCAGCTGCACGTCCTCGATTCCGAGCTTCTGCCACAGGCGGCTCGCCATGACCAGCAGCTCGATGTCGATGTCGGGGCCGGCGAATCCCAGCGCCTCCGCACCGAAGGTGTGGTACTGCCGGTATCGTCCTTTCTGTGGCCGCTCATGGCGGAACAGCGGGCCGCTGTACCACAACCGTTGTGGGCCATTATAAAGCAGATTGTGTTCCAGAACGGCGCGCACGGTCGGCGCCGTGCCTTCCGGCCGCAACGACAGGTTGTCGCCATTCATGGCGTCAGAAAAGGAATACATTTCCTTCTCCACGATATCGGTGAGCTCACCCACGCCGCGCACGAACAACTCAGTGCGCTCAACGATCGGCGTGCGGATATTGCGATAGCCGTACTGGCGGAACACTTCGCGCACCGTATCCTCGAAGAACTCCCACAGCGGCGATTGATCCGGCAGGACATCGTTCATCCCGCGCACAGCTTGAATTTTGCTGGACACTGCGCGAGCTTCAGCCTGGCGTCACGGCGTGCTGACCGACGCCCTCTTTGGCGGAATAATTTTTCTGCACGTACTGCTCGACCAGCGTCTCGAATTCAGCGGCGATGTTATTGCCTTTCAGCGTCACCGCTTTGACACCGTCGATATACACCGGCGCCACCGGATTTTCGCCCGACCCAGGCAGGCTGATACCGATATTGGCGTGCTTGCTCTCGCCCGGGCCGTTGACCACGCATCCCATCACCGCGACGTGCATGTCTTCGACACCGGGGTAACGACCGCGCCAATGCGGCATTTGCGCGCGCAGATAAGTCTGGATTTTGTCGGCGAGCTCCTGAAAGAACGTACTGGTAGTACGGCCGCAACCCGGACACGCAATCACGAGCGGCGTAAATGAGCGCAGTCCCATCGTCTGCAGGATCTCCTGCGCCACCGTAACCTCACGCGTGCGATCGCCGCCAGGTTCAGGCGTCAGCGAAATCCGTATGGTGTCGCCGATACCCTCCTGCAGCAACACTGCGAGCGCCGCGGTCGATGCGACGATCCCTTTCGTTCCCATGCCGGCTTCGGTCAGGCCCAAGTGCAGCGCGTAATCGCAACGCGACGCAAGATCGCGGTAAACCGCAATCAGATCCTGCACGCCGCTCACTTTGCATGACAGCACGATACGATCGCCGCCCAACCCGAGATCCTGCGCCTGGCGCGCGCTTTCGAGCGCGGATGCCACCAGTGCTTTGCGCGTCACGATTGTTGCATCTTCCGGCTCAGCGAGCCGCGCGTTGTCGTCCATCATGCGCGCCAACAGCTCGGGATCGAGACTCCCCCAGTTAACGCCAATGCGCACCGGTTTGTCATAGCGGCACGCGAACTCGATCAGCGTCGCAAACTGCTCATCGCGTTTCCTGCCCTGACCGACATTGCCGGGATTGATGCGAAGCTTGGCCAGCGCTTCGGCGCAGGCCGGATGCTGTGTCAACAAGCGGTGACCGTTGTAATGAAAATCCCCCACCAGCGGAACGTCGATTCGTTTTGCCGCCAGCTGTTCGCGAATATGCGGCACCGCTGCGGCGGCCTCGGCGGTATTCACGGTGACGCGCACCAACTCCGAGCCCGCGCGCGCGAGCGCCGCCACCTGCGCCACCGTTGCCTTGATGTCGGCAGTATCGGTGTTGGTCATCGACTGCACGACGATCGGCGCGGCGCCACCGATTGCAATGCCGCCGATCCACACTTGTCGCGTCGTGCGGCGTGATTGGACTCCGTGCATGGCGTTTATTCGAGGGTCAGACGCGCAACGTCGATCTTTACGTACGGCGCGAGATCGACCGACTGAGCGTTGTGCGTTACACGCACGCCGGCGGCATTGCCAACCACCAGGGTGAGCGGTGGCTGTCCGCTCACTGCTTGCTCGGTGCCGGCGGGATTAAGCCGCGAGAATATCCTGCGTCCGTTGCGGTCACGTATCTCGACCCAGGCCTCGCGCTCGAACTTGAGCTTGACCCAATGTTCGCCCGGCTGGTGTTGAGCGCTTGCCGCATCCACGGACACCTGCGGATTGACCGCGGGAGTCTTTTCCCCGCGCGCCAGCTCAGGTTCCGTTAGCGCGGGTTTGACGGCAGCAGCTCGGGTCGTGGAAGTCTGCGCCGGGACAGGGGTTTGCAGGACGGGTTCTTCCGTCACGGCCTGCGACTGCGGCAACATGATCTGGCGCGACCCTACCGTAACCTCGGATTCATCGCCGCGATAGAATTCGAAGATCGCAACCGGGACCAGCATCAATGTCGCGACGATCGCATACCTGCGCCACTTGATAGCGTTTCCTTTGCGAAACGAAATCTCGACCGGCGGCGACAGGTCCGGCGCGGCATGCTTCGGGGACGACTGCGGCGGCGGCGCGGGCATCAACAGCGCCGCGGGGTCGAGCTTGACCAGGCGCGCGTAATTGCGGATAAAGCCGCGCACGAACACCGTGCCTGGCATGCGTGCGTAATTGCCGGTTTCGAGGGCCTCGACCTGCCACGGAGCGAGCTTGAGCTGCCGCGCTACGTCGGCCACGCTGAGACCGCAGGCCTCGCGCGCCGCGGCGAGCTGCGGACCGGGCAATGACGCTGCGCGCACTGCTTCACGCTCGAGGTTGGGATTCGCCTCGTTCATTCGTATTGACCCGCTGACAACGCGCGCGCCTCGCGCGAATCAGGAAAATTTTTTGTCAGCTGGAACCCCAGGCTCGCCTCGGCGTTACGGTCGCCGAGTTTGCGCTCGACGCGCAATGCAAGCCACAGCATTTCGGCGTTCAGCGTCACCTCGCGCTGCAGCCGTACCAGATAAGACTTGGCTGCGGGCACGTCGTTGCGTTTGTACGCCATGTCCGCCATCTGAAACAACGCTTGCGCCTGGGTCGGACGCACTTTGAGTGCTTTTTGAAAATATTCATCGGCGGCTGCGAGGTCACCGGCCTGGCGCGCGCAAATACCGGCGTTGACCCACGATTTATCGGGCGTCGGGTAGAGCGGGTTACGCAGCGCCGCAAGAAAATACTTGACCGATTCCTGCTCGCGCTTGCGCTGACACAGATACCAGCCATAGTTGTTGTTGGCATCGGAATCAAGCGAATTGATCCGCAATGCGCGCTGGAAACTGGTTTCGGCAGCCTTGTCGTCGCGCAGCTCCATGTAGACGAGACCGAGCACGTTGAAAGCCGCCGCGTAATCGGGCTCCGCTTTGAGCGCCTCGTTCGCTTCCTGCAGGGCAACGCCGTAGTTGCCGAGCTCGAGATAGCCTGCGGCAAGTTCAGTGTGAAGACGCGCGCGCGTTTGCGCGTCGGTATCGGGACCGCTTTGCGGTGCATAGCTCGCGGGCTCGTGCGCCGTGCTCGTGCAGCCCGCAATAATCAGCATCGCCCCCGCCGCAATTAATTGTCTCATCGCGAGCCTCATACGGTGGCCGTTGCGAGGCGCCGCTGCCGGCGCCGTGTCTTATCCTGCACCTGTCCCGCCAGCTGGCCGCACGCTGCATCAATATCGTCGCCGCGCGTTTTGCGCACCATCACAGTGAGCTCAGCATGCATCAACACATCGCGAAACCGCGCGATCGTCGCTGCATCCGAGCGCTGATAGCCGGAATTGGCGAATGGATTGAACGGAATCAGATTAATCTTGCACGGCACCGATTGCACGCGCGCTGCAAGCTGCCTGGCGTGCTCGATGCTGTCGTTGATTCCGGCCAGCATGACGTATTCGAAAGTCACGAAATCTCGCGGCGCTTTCTCGATGTAGCGCACGCAGGCGGCGAGCAGTTCCTTGAGTGGATATTTTTTGTTGATCGGCACCAGTTCATCACGCAGCGCGTCATTCGGCGCATGCAGCGATACCGCAAGTGCCACTGGACAGGCGTCGCGCAACCGGTCAATCGCCGGAACCAGGCCTGAAGTGCTGAGCGTGACGCGCCGGCGTGACAGGCCGTAGGCGTCATCGTCGAGCATCAGTTGCAGCGCCGCCACGACGTTGTCGAAATTGGCAAGCGGCTCGCCCATGCCCATCATGACGACATTGGTGATTGGACGCGCGGCCGTGACACCGCGGCCGAGATCACGATTGGCGAGCCAGAGTTGACCGATAATCTCGGCCACCGTTAGATTGCGGTTGAAGCCCTGACGGCCGGTCGAGCAGAACGAGCATTCGAGCGCGCAACCCGCCTGGGACGAAATACACAGCGTGCCGCGGCTACGCTCCGGGATAAACACAGTTTCAATTGCGTTGCCGGTGCCGACGTCGAGCAGCCATTTGCGCGTGCCGTCGGCTGCGGTGGTAGCGCGCACCACACGGGGCGCGCGCACTTCGGCGGCGATGCTGAGGCGCTCGCGAAGTGGCTTCGAAATATCGGTCATGGCATCGAAATTGTCGACGCCATACTGATGGATCCAGCGCATCAACTGGCGCGCGCGAAATGGTTTCTCACCCATTTCCGCGCAAAACTGCGCGAACCCATGTTTCTCAAATTCGAGCACGTTGACGGTCATGGCTGGAGAGTTCAGCGCGAATAGATATTCAGCGTCGGGAAGAAGTAGGCAATTTCGAGCTGCGCGGTATCGGGCCCATCCGAGCCGTGCACGGCGTTGGCGTCTATGCTTTGAGCAAAGTCGGCACGTATTGTTCCCTTTGCGGCCTTCTTCGGGTCGGTAGCGCCCATCAGATCGCGGTTTTTTTGAATCGCATCGTTGCCTTCCAATACCTGCACCATGACGGGTCCGGAAGTCATGAAATCGACGAGGTCCTTGAAAAACGGGCGCGCGCGATGCACCGCATAAAAACCTTCCGCGTCCTGCTGCGACAGCTGCAGCATGCGGGCTGCAATAATTTTCAGACCAGAGTGCTCAAAGCGGGTAAGAATTTCTCCAATCAAATTCTTAGCCACGGCATCGGGTTTGATGATCGAAAGCGTTCGTTCCGCTGCCATTCAACGTCCTCAGCTGTCGGGTATTAATGTTAATATCGAAGAATATCATGATAAGGCTTTGAAATAAAGCCGTTTCAGGCACTTTTAACATGCACGATTTGTGGCTGAAACACTGCAGGAAGCATCCTTAATCGGCTTGCCAGTGCGGCTGGACACCGCGCTCGCGGCCTGAAGCCTGAAAATCGCAATCCACGCCGATGCCGGGGACATAGACGAGCGTATCCCCCGCGAACAGTAAGGGCAGGCGGTCACGCAGCCACGGTGGCACGCGCGCTTCCTGCAGCAAATTTTTCAGGCTGTGGCGCGGTCGATGGGGATGCGGCCGGAAACGTTCGCCGCCCTGCCGCACGCGCACCGAGACCGGCTGTGCAGAGAGTTTGGCGAGACTGATACCGCCGCCGCGGCATTTTTTCAGCACCAGCGTGCCCCCAAGCTCGGGCACGTGGAGCTGGGTCTCACCCTTCCAGCGACGCATGAAGCCGCGTGCGACAGCACGGCTTATGGGAACGACGCGCAATTCATCCGCGAAGCGGCGCAACGTGTGACCGTCGAGCTCGATGACCAGACGTTTTTTACTTCGTTCATTCAGCACCTGCCTTACACACTCGTCGAGCCGGGCAGCGTTTGGCATCAACACGCCGTGAAGTGCGAGAAAATGCCGCACGACGTTTTTGGCGCGTGCGGGAGAGAACGCTCGCAGCGCAGCGATCTTGAGTCCGGGCCCGCTCAATTGCGCGTCGGCCGCCGCGAGTTCGTCGAGCAACTGCGCCGCCTCGGCGAAATTGCGGCTGGTGCGCAATAAAGTCCTGCGATACGACGGGTAGCGCTGCGCAATGACGGGCAATATCCGGTGGCGCACAAAATTACGGTCGAAAGCCGTATCGGTATTGCTGTCGTCTTCGATCCACTCAAGCTTGTGGCTGCGCGCATAGGCTTCGATCTCACTGCGCGGAATCTCAAGCAACGGACGCAAAATCGACGGATGATGGATGAAGGATGAAGGATGACCTTCCGCCCTCATCGTTCCGCCTGCGTCCGTGCGCACCACCGGCATTGCACTTAAACCTTTGACCCCGGCGCCGCGCAGCAACTGCAGGAAAACCGTTTCCGCCTGGTCGTCGAGGTTGTGAGCGAGCGCGATGAAATCGGCAGGAAGCTGCCTGAAAACCTGATAGCGTGCGGCGCGCGCCGCCGCCTCGAGACTGTTGCCTCGCGCTACCGTCACGCGCACGACTGTCAGCGGAATCGCATGCGACTTGCAAAATGCACGGCAAAATGCGGCGAAGCGTCCGGAGCGGGGATTGATCTGATGATTGACGTGCAACGCCGCAAGCTCGAAGTGCAGGCTTTTTGACGAGCGCTGCAGCAAGTCAAGCATGACGACCGAGTCGACACCGCCGCTCAAGCCCGCAACCAGCCGGTCGCCGCGCTTGACATGCTGTTTGAGGATCGCCGTAAGGTGCGCGAGCAGCGCGTTACTTTTCGGCGACTTCCTTGAACTTGCCATAGCCCATCAGCCGCTCGTAGCGCACTCCGAGCAGTTCATCAATCGGCTGGTTCTGCAGCGAACGCCAACTGTCATTCAGCGCTTTCTTGAGATTTTGCGTCATCGTATCGTGATCGCGATGCGCGCCGCCCAGCGGCTCATTGACGATCTTGTCGACCAGGCCCAGAGCTTTGAGACGGGTTGCGGTAATGCCGAGCGTTTCCGCGGCCGCGGGAGCATGCTCGGCGCTCTTCCACAGAATCGAAGCGCAGCCTTCGGGTGAGATCACCGAATAGGTCGAATACTGCAGCATGAGCAGTGTGTCCCCCACTGCGATTGCCAGCGCGCCTCCCGATCCGCCCTCGCCGATCACTGTGCAGACAATAGGCACGCGCAACTCCGCCATCACGTACAAATTGCGGCCAATGGCTTCGGATTGGCCGCGCTCTTCGGCGCCGACCCCCGGATACGCTCCCGGCGTATCGATGAAGGTAAATACAGGAACGCCGAATTTTTCAGCGAGCTTCATCAAGCGCAGCGCTTTACGATAGCCTTCGGGCTTGGGCATGCCGAAATTACGGTAGATCTTGTCTTTCGTATCGCGCCCTTTTTGATGCCCAATCACCATGACCGGCTGGTCGTTGAAGCGCGCGAGCCCGCCCACGATCGCGGGATCGTCGGCAAAAGCGCGATCGCCGTGCAATTCCTCGAATCCGGTGAAAAGACTCTGGAAGTAATCGAGCGAATATGGACGCTGCGGATGGCGCGCGACCTGCGCGATCTGCCACGCCGAGAGCTTGCCGTAGATTTCTTTCGTCAGCGCCTGGCTTTTTTTCTGCAGCCGTGCGATTTCCTCGGAAATATCGAGCGCCGAATCGTCCTGCACATAGCGCAACTCGTCGATTTTCGCTTCAAGCTCGGCGACCGGCTGCTCGAATTCAAGGAACGTGGGTTTCATGGCAGAGCCGGCTTAGAACAGATGCACCGCCATCGGCGCGAAGAACCCGATCCCGCAGAAAACAACTCCGACGATACCCAGGCCCACCGCGATCCAGACCAGCACTGTCATGCCGGTAATGATCGCCGCCGAGGCAAGCACGATCGCGATCTGCACGCCCGCCGATGCGACTTCGTAGTGGTGGTACGCGGCGAGAGAGCGTTCTCGTCTGCTCTCCGCCGCCTTGGCGCGTGCGGTGAGCTCCTTGCGGCCCTCACCAGTTTCCGGCTCCGAATCGTAGCGGTCTGCACTCTTGCGCCACGCCGCAATACGCTGCTCGATGGCCTCTTTCGTTTTGGGCAGCATGATCTGGTTCAGCTCGAGCTCGGCGCTTTCGGCCGCCGTGCGCAATACCGTCAAGCGTATGGTCTTGGCCTGGAAAAACGACCATAAGTTGGCTGCTTCGATATTGTAGCTAAGCGCCGCCGTCTGCGCGCTTTTCCCCAGTGTTTCGGCGAATGCCAGCACCAGCGCGAGCACTGCGATCAACAAAGCGATTCTTTTGTTCTCCGGATTTTCGACGCCGTGTCCGTGGCCTGCAGCTTCCATCATTTCCTCCGTTATCTGCGGTTAACCGCCTTGTTGATTTACGTAAGGTCTGAAAAATTCCCACTTTCGTCGTTCCCGCGTAGGCGGGAACCCAGGGAACTCAAGTACGTCTGGATGCCCGCCTGCGCGGGCATGGCGATAAATCAGAGTTCCTTAAATCGTGATTCTAATACCAGCCGAGGTCCAGACCGCGCGGATCGCTTGCGGCCAGTGCCGAACCGTCGCGCTTGGACTTGAACACAGCCTGCATGTTGCCCCATTTGCGGCCGGTCACCTGCAATTTATGTTTTCTCGCCGCGAGCGCGGCACGCCATTCGGCCGCAAAGCTGTCGGGCTCGATTTCAACCAGATCCGGCCAATATTGATGGTGGTAACGCGGCGCTGCAACCATGCGCTGCAGGTCGATCTCGCTGTGATTCATGTAATCGAGTATGCCGAGCAGCACCTGGCTCACGATGCGCGGACCGCCCGGCGCGCCGAGCACGAGCACGCCTCGCTCGTCCTCGACGAAAGTCGGCGTCATGCTCGACAATGGACGCTTGCGCGGCGCGATGCGGTTGGCCTCGCTGCCGCGCAGGCGGTAGACATTGGGAATTTCAGGTAACAGCGCGAAATCGTCCATCTCGTCATTCAGCAGAACTCCGGTATCGCCTGCGACTATGCCCGCGCCGAACAGAAAATTAATGCTCAATGTGGCGCCGACGCGGTTTCCATCGGCATCGATGATCGAATAGTGCGTAGTATTGTTGCCTGCGCTGATCAGCGCAGCGCCGGCTGAAAGCCTGTCGCTCGGCGTCGCCGCCGCCGGATCGATCGTGGCGGCACGGCTTTTCGCGTAAGACTTGGAAGTGAGTCTTGCGAGCGGCACCTGCACGAAATCGCTGTCACCCAGATACAACGCGCGGTCCTCAAAACCGCGCCGCAGCGCTTCGATCACCAGATGCGCACCCGCCGCATCACGGGCATCGGCGGGCGGAAACTGTTCGAGAATATTCAGTGCCTGCGCAAGCGTCGCACCGCCCCCGGATGGCAAGGGAGCGGTGATTATCGTTGCCCCGCGGAAACTGAATCTGAGCGGAGTACGTTCGGTTATCTTGTATTCTTCCAGGTCGGACAGGCTCCATACGCCGCCCGCGGCGTTAACCGCCGCGACGAGTGACTGCGCGATCGGCCCGCGATAAAACGCGGCGTGGCCCTCGCGTGCGATAGCCTCGAGCGTCGCGGCGAGCTGCGGCTGACGCAGCAGATAGCCCGGCTTTGGCGCCTGATTGCCGTCAAGAAATGCGCGCGCAGTATTGACGCCTTCGGTGAGAAAGCGCTCGCGCTGTTTGGCGACTCGCGCGTAGCGCGGATCGATTTTGAACCCGTCGCGTGCGAGCGCGATCGCCGGCGCCAACGTCTGCGCGAGCGGCAGCTTGCCGTATTTGCGCGCCAGATGCACGATGCCGGCGGGCGCGCCGGGAATCGCCGCTGCCTTGCCGCCCTGCAAGGTTGCGCGCGGAATCGGCTTGCCTGCGCTGTCCAGGTACATCGAGAGCGCAATCCCGGCTGGCGCGGTTTCGCGCGCATCGATCATGACTTCAGAATCGTCGGCGGCACGGTGCAGCAGCCAGAATCCGCCGCCGCCCAGCCCCGAAGAGTACGGCTCGACCACTGCCAGCGCCGCCGCGACCGCGACGGCGGCATCGAATGCGTTGCCGCCCCGGCGCAGCATTTCGTAGCCGGCTTCGGTCGCGAGCGGATGCGCCGATGCGATCGCCGCCGCCGGCGGCGCTGTGGCTGCCGGCGCAAGACTCCAGATCGCGAGGCAGCTCGCGCACAAAACGTTTCGTGCCAGTACGCCGCAGCGCGCACGAAATTCAAACAGAAAAATGGAAATGCTCATCTCAAGATATTTATTTTCCATCAGATTAATCCAGCGTTTCGCGGTAGCGGTAGAGCGCAATCGCCCCCGCGACCACCATAAACAACGCGATCGGCCAGACGCTCGGATAAATTTCGGCCATGCCGTTGCCTTTGAGCAGAATGCCACGCACAACGCGCAGGAAATGCGTGAGCGGAAAGACTTCGCCCAACCATTGCGCCCATTGCGGCATGCCGCGGAACGGGAACATGAAACCCGACAGCAGCATCGACGGCAGAAAGAAAAAGAACGTCATCTGCATCGCCTGCATCTGGCTCTTGGCAAGCGTCGAGAACGTGTAGCCGATCGCGAGGTTGGCGGCGATGAACAGAATCAGCAGCAGCGACAGCAGCGCAAGGCTGCCGAGCATCGGCACCTCAAACAGCAGTTTCGCCGCGATCAGAATAACGCTGACCTGCACGTAGCCGACGATAATGTATGGAACGATCTTGCCGACCATCACTTCGATCGGACGCAGCGGCGTGGCCAGCAGGTTTTCCATCGTGCCGCGCTCGTACTCGCGCGTCACGGCAAGCGAAGTCATCATCACCATCGTCATCGTCAGCACGACTCCGATCAGCCCCGGCACGACGTTGTACTGGGTAATACCTTCGGGATTGTAACGCCGCTGCACGCGCAACTCGAACGGCGGCGCCTGAGACTGCAAGTCGCCCAGCACCCCTTGCAGGTCGCGCGTGAGCGCGGTCTGATTCAGCGCCAGCAGCGCCGCCAGCGCGTTGCTGGTCGCCGCGGGATCGCTCGCATCGGCCTCGACCAGCAACACCGGGCGCTCGCCACGTTCGAGCTTGCGCGCGAAATTTTCAGGTATCGTCACTGCAAACTGAACCGAACCGCTCGCCAGCGCGCGCTCGGCTTCGGACTCGCTCGTCACTTCCCGCGCGACGTGGAAATAGCCGGTGTTCTCGATCGCGCGCACCAGCGTGCGCGCGTAGATGCTGTTGTCTGCGGCAAGCACCGCGGTAGGCAGCGCCTTGGGGTCGGAGTTGATCGCGAAGCCGAACAGGATCAACTGCATGATCGGCACCCCGATCATCATCGCGAACGTGAGCCGGTCGCGCCGCATTTGCACGAACTCTTTCACGAGCACCGCCCAGAAACGCGCCAAAGAAAAATTGCGCATCATTGATGAAGGTCGCCGCGCACGCTGTCCATCATGCGGATGAACACGTCCTCGAGCCCGGGTTGCGTGCGCCGCCAACTGAGCTCCGGGCGCTGCCGAAACGGAGTGAGCGCGGCGTCGAGTTGAGATTCATCGAGGCCGCTCACGTGCAGCGTATTGCCGAATGGAACCACCATGGCGAGCGCAGGCTCGCGCCGCAGCTCCGCTGCGAGGCGGGCCAGATCGGGGCCGGTTACAGACCACGTGATAAGCCCCGAACTGGCAATAATTTCGTCCGCCGTACCGCTGATGAGGAGCTTGCCTTCGGCTATATAGGCGAGCCGGTGGCAGCGCTCGGCTTCGTCCATGTAATGCGTACTCACCAGCACCGTGATGCCCGCGGCGGAAAGCGCGTGGATCTGATCCCAGAATTCCCGGCGCGCTTTGGGATCAACCCCCGCAGTCGGCTCGTCGAGCAGCAGCAGCTGCGGCGAGTGCAGCAGACACGCGGCGAGCGCAAGCCGCTGCTTCCATCCGCCCGATAGCTGCCCGGCGAGCTGACCGCTGCGACGGGTGAGACCGAGACGGTCGAGTGCCGCGTCGACCGCACGTGTGCGGTCGGCCACAGCATAGACGCGTGCGACGAAATCGAGGTTCTCGCGTATGCTCAAATCTTCGTAGAAGCTAAAGCGCTGCGTCATGTAGCCGACCTCGCGCTTGATTTTCGCCGATTCGCGGATGATGTCGTAACCGAGGCAGGTGCCGTGTCCGGAGTCCGGTGTCAGCAATCCGCACAACATGCGTATGGTGGTCGTTTTGCCGCTGCCGTTCGGACCGAGAAAGCCGAAGATCTGGCCGCGCTCGACGCGAATCGCGAAATCATCGACCGCGCGCTTGCCGTCAAAGCTTTTACTGAGACCTGCGACGTCGATGACGGCAGCGCTGCTCATTGCCCAAGCGCGACTTCGACCGGCTGGCCGGGATGCAGTTTGACCGCGTCGTCGGGAGTTGAACGAGCCTCGATCAGGTACACGAGCTTGGTGCGGGTCTCGCGGCTGTAGATGATCGGAGGCGTGTACTCGGCCTGCGGCGAGATGAAAGTGATCTTCGCCGGTATCGGTGCGGCGCAGCCATCGCAGCGCACGCTGACGGGCTCGCCGATCCTGAGCGCCCCGAGTCCGCTTTCACCCACGAAAAAACGCACTTTAATATTCTGCGGCGGCAGCACCGACACGACCGGTGAACCCGCCGGCACCCATTCACCGATGACATAATTGGTATCGTTGACGAGCCCCGTCACCGGCGCGCGCACCGATTTCTGCGCGAGCTTCCATTCGGCCTGCGCGAGCGCCGCACGCGCCGCGGCGGCGTTATACTCAGAAGCGCGGATTTCATCCTCGCGCGCCGCCAGCCGCGTGGTCGTGAGCTGCGCTTCAAGCTCGGCAACCCGTGCCTTGTCACGCGAAAAATTCGCGCTCGCTTCGTCGACCGCCGCTTTCGAGACGAAGTTCGAGGCGAGCAATTTCTGCTGGCGCTGCAGATTCACTTCCGACAGCCGCAGGCTCGCGCGCGCCTGCTCGAGCTGCGCCCGCGCCGTGTCGATTTCCGACGGCCGCTTGCTCTTCTTCAGATCGGCGAGCTGGGCTTCGGCATTGCGCAGCCGTTCCTCCGCCTCACGCCGCGCGGCCGCCTCGTTTTCCTGTTCAAGCGTAAAGAGTGGATCGCCAACGTTGACCTGGCTGCCTCGCTTCACATGCAGTTGCTGCAGGCTGCCGGCAAACGGCGCCGCGACGCGCACGTATTCGCCTTCGGCATAGCCCTGAATCGTCGTATTGCCGCGCTCGCCGCACGCGCCAAGCATGGCAACCGCCACCATCGCAGTCATATACCACACGACCTTGATTTCCATGCCAACGATCTCTATTCCGATTGCGCCAGTGGACAGCAGCGCGACTGCATTGCTCGCACGCGCTCAATCTCGATGTTATCACCACGTGCCCGCGTGTACGGCGCGGATGACAGCGGCACTCACAAGCGTGAAGACTACATTCGGCGCGTGCGTTGTTTCGCATCGGCTTGCATGATCGACGCTCCGCCCGCGAGCAGCAGAGCGACCAGCCAGAAAGCGGCAGCAAGCCCGAACGCGCTGCCGAGCGCGCCGAATACCACCGGCGAGCTCGCCTCGGTGAACTTGGCGACAGTCTGACGCAGACCCATCGCCTCGCCGCTGCGACCTTCGGGCGCGCGGTTATAGGTGATGATCAGCGACAGCGGACCGCAGCATCCCAGTCCCAGCCCGAACACAAATGAGATCGCAGCCAGCATATAGACATTGGTAATGAACGGAAACACCAGGCACGCCGCCGCAGCGAGCGCAAGCGAGCCGAACAGCACCATCTCTTCGCTGCTTTTTCTCGACATGACCGGCATCACGACGCGCGCCAGCAGCAACGCGATCGCGTAGGTGCCGATGATCATGCCGATCAATGATGCCGACAATCCGATCGAATGGCCGTAAATCGGCATGTAGAAATTGTACAGCTCACCGCCGGTCTCGATGAGCGCCGCGGTGATCAACATGCGGCGCAGCGGCACGTTGCCGATCAAGTCCCGGGTGCGATGTCCGATGCGTTCGACTTCGGTGCCGGTACGGGGCCAGGCGCGCGGGAAGTAAGCCAGCAGCACGGCGACCGCTGCCGCCGGCAGCATTGCGAGCAGCAAATAAGTCCATTGATGACCGAAAAGGTCGATCGAAAATCCGGTTACGGTCGGACCGAGCAGTGATGTGATGCCCACACCCAGGCTGTACAGCCCGAAATTGCGCGTGCGCTCGTGGCCGGACGCAAAGGCGCCGACCAGGTGCTGCACTGCGACCATGTGAAAAATATAAAGCGTACCGATTATCGCGGCCGACAGATAGAGCGCCACCAGCCGCGGCAGCAGGTACGGCAGCAGCAATCCGCATACGAGTCCGATTGATCCGATCAACATCGGAATGCGGGCGCCGAGCCGGTCGGACATGCGGCCGACATAGAGCGCGATGAACAGCGAGAACAGCGAATACAGCGAGAACAGAATTCCGACCGTGAAGGGCTCGGCGCCGAGTTCCATCGCATACAAGGCAATCAGCACCTTACTGCCCTTATAGGCAATATGATTGAGCACCACCAGGATAACGAGAACGCCGAAAGTCATGCAGATCTTTGAAAAAAAACCGCCCAGTCCGAAGCGCGATTCGACCCGATTGTAATCTATGCCGTGGCGCCGCATTCGGCGCCGCTCGCGCGTAGGGTAAAATCAAACGTGGCGCACAATCGCGCGTCCCGCCATCTAGAGGTAAAAAACATGAAGATCGAAAATATCGGCGTGATGAGTCCCGGTGACATGGGCCAGGCGGTCGCGCTGCAACTGAAGCAAAAAGGATTCAACGTGTGCACCGCGCTCGACAAACGCAGCGCGCGCAGCAAGACGCTGGCGCGTGAGGCCGGCCTGACCGATGTCGGGTCGATCGGAAAGTTGACCGAAACGTGCGAAGTCATACTTTCGATCATGAATCCCGGCGCCGCGCTCGATTTCGCAGGCGAACTCGCGCAGGCGCTCGGCGTCAGCCGGCGTAAACCGCTGTGCGTCGACTGCAATGCCATCGCACCGGGCACGTTGCAGCAAATCAATGCGAAAATCACCGCGGCAGGCGGCCGCTGCGCCGACGCCGGAATCATCGGTCCGCCGCCGCGTGGCAATGCCAAGACCTGCCTCTACGTTTCGGGGCCTGAGGCGCGCGAGCTCGAACAGTTAGCGACTCCCCAGATCACGGTGCGCGTATTGAGCGAGCGCTTGGGCGACGCAAGTGCGATCAAGATGTGTTACGCCGCGATGAACAAAGGCATGATCGCGCTGGTCCTTGAGCTCTTGATCGCGGCGCGCCGGCTCGGCGTCGATGTCGCACTCGAAGCTCAGCTCAAGGAAACGCACAGTGACGTCTATGACCGCATCATCGGCGCGCTGCCGGCAATGCCGCCGAAGGCCTATCGCTGGGTGCCGGAAATGCTGCAGATCGCGCAGACCTTCGACGGAGCGGGAATGACGCCGCGCATGTTTCAGGGCGCCGCCGATATGTACGAATTCATCGCCGCTACCGCGCTCGGCAGGGAAACCCCTGAAAAGCGCGACCAGTCGCGCGGTGGCAAGGACGTCGTTCGGTTGCTGGCCGACGCACCGCGCTAACAGGCTGATGCCCGGACGCCGCGGCGAAACTGAGAGTCTCACTTCGAGCCGCGTGAATACGCGCTGGCTTCAGGCGCCGCTTTGTCAGAGACGGTACATCGAGCGGCGATCGCGCTTGAAACTGATCACATCAGTCGCGCCATCGTGCACGCTGCGTCCCAGCGTCAGCTGCCCGGCGCCGTCGAGCAGTAACTCCCCGCGCAGCACATGCACTTCTTCCCCGCTCTCGAGCCTCACAAAAGTGCCGTTGAGACTGTTATCGATGAGATAAAAATGCGTGCGCAGCAATCGGATGCTGACGTGCTTGCGTGAAGCGAGCTTTTCGTGCACGACGACGTCGCAGTCATCGCCGCGGCCGATCGTAATACTGGGCCGGCTCTTATCGAGGCGCAGCGCGAGGTTGCGGTGAGCAACCAGCAGACTGCCTTCGTCGCTCGGAATATTTTTGTGCGAATGCAGATTGACATCGGTGAGTTCGGCGGTGTCCTTATGCCAGACCACCTGATAGACGGTAGACTCCTCGGTACTGCCCTTCAACACCGTTTTGAAAACGGGCCGCACGACCATCTTCAGCTCGGGAGAGAGGTTGTGCTCGGTCGCCTCGGTTGTGAGTATCTGCTCGGGCGCAGCGACCGCAGTCAGGTAGGCCGCGGCATTGACCGTGTCACCGAATACATCGTTGGTTTCGACCAGCACAGGTCCATGGTGCAGACCTATGTGAAGCTGCACCGGATGATTGCCCGGGCAGCTCGCGTCGACCTGCGACTGCATCTGGCTCGCCGCGAGTACCGCGTCGTCGGCGCGCTGGAAAACGCACATGATCTCATCGCCCATAGTCTTCACGACGCGCCCGCTGTATTGCGCCGCGACTCTGCTCATCAGCGTAAGGCACGAGTTGACGACCATGCGTGCAGCGCTGTCCCCAAGCGTGTTGTAAAGCTTGGTGCTTTCGCTGATGTCGGCGAACAATATGGTGAGGTTTTGAGTCATGCATACCTTCGGCGCACGGTATTATCCCATACACAAAACGAGTTTTTGAGTTTCGTTTTTGCCTCTATTTGAGCAGCTGGTGCAGCCAGTGCGCGGCGGCAAGCGTCAGCGCGTCGCTCCCGAATGCGCCGATCACCTGCACGCCGAGCGGCAAATTGTTCGGTGCAATACCGACGGGCACGGTCACGCATGGCACGCGCAACAGGGTCCAGATGCGGTTGAAGATCGGATCGCCGGTAAAGCCGAGTCCCGCAGGCGCGGCGCCGGGCGCGCTCGGTGCGAGCAGCACGTCACAGTCAACAAATACCTCGGTTAGCGTACGGCGGCAGTTGCGCGCCAGCGTTTGCGCCGAGTCATAGCGATCGAGAGAAATCTGCAGTCCGGCCTCGAGTGTCCCCTGCAGCCGCTCGCTGATCTGCGGCCAGTGCTTGAGCCGCTCGTGCGCAAGCGACAGCGCCTGCTCCACCAACATGATGTCGATCTGCGCGTTCGTCAGGTTCGCATAGGTCGGCGGCAGTTTGACTTCCCAGAATTTGACGCCGGCGGCGCCGAGTTTTGTTGCGAGGTTCTCGAACGCCGCAACCGTTTCGGATTGCGCGTGCTTCCATTCAAAGGTGTGGCAGATTCCGACCCTGGGTTTGGCAGACGGCGGTTCTTCGACGAGCAGATCACGGCGGCCCGTGAGAGCCGCGGCGAACAGCGCGGCATCGGGTACCGTGCGCGCCATCGTGCCTATAGTGTCGAGCGTGTCGGACAGCGCTTTGACGCCGACGCGGCTGATCATCCCAAAGCTCGGCTTGTAGCCGACAATCCCGCAAAATGCGGCTGGGCGGATAACGGAGCCTGCGGTCTGGGTGCCAAATGCGAGCGGCACCATGTAATCCGCGACGGCCGCCGCCGACCCCGACGACGATCCGCCCGGCGTGTGCGCGAGGTTATGCGGGTTGCGCGTTTTGCCTGGGTGCATTGCCGCGAATTCGGTCGTTACGGTCTTGCCGATCACGATACCGCCGGCGTTGCGCGTCAACGCCACGCACGACGCGTCCCACGCCGGACGATGACCCGCGTAGATGGGCGAGCCGTACGCGGCCGGCATATCCACCGTGTCGATCAAATCTTTGATCCCGATAGGAAGCCCGTGCAGCAGACCGCGGCTCGACCCGGCGTCGGCGGCACGCGCCTGCTCGAGCGCCGCCTCGCGGTCGAGGTACTCCCACGCTCGCACTTCGCTTTCGCGCGCATCGATGCGCTCGAGGCAGTCGCGCACCAGCGCTTCGCAAGTGATCTTTCCTGCGGCGATCTGGCGTGCCGCCTCGACTGCCGATAATGTGTTCAATGCTCCCATCAAGCGCTCCTAAGTAAGCCACAACGGGCGCATTCTACTTTACGCCTTGCTGGCTTCGCGCAAATGACACGCGACGAAATGGCCGGGGCGCACTTCTTTCATCAGTGGCTCCTCGATGCGGCAGCGTTCCTCGGCGTACGGGCAGCGCGTGTGAAAACGGCAGCCCGAGGGCGGATTGATCGGGCTCGGCACGTCGCCCGGCAAAACGACGCGCTTTCTCTTCATCCCCGGGTCCGGCACCGGCACCGCCGACAATAGCGCCTCGGTGTACGGATGCTGCGGACGCGCGAACAGCGAACGCTTGTCGGTCAACTCGACGATCTTGCCGAGGTACATGACGGCAACGCGATGGCTGATATGCTCGACCACCGCGAGGTCGTGCGCCACAAACAGATACGAAAGCCCGAGCTCATCCTGCAGATCCATCAGCAGATTGATCACCTGCGCCTGCACCGACACGTCGAGCGCGGACACCGGCTCATCGCACACGATCAGCTTCGGCTTGGGCGCCAATGCGCGCGCGATGCCGAGACGCTGGCGCTGTCCGCCCGAGAACTCATACGGGTACTTGACCATCTGGTCGGCGCGCAGACCGACTTTTTCGAACAGCGACGCCACGCGCTCATGGATGTCCGCCGCCGAGGCCGACTCGAAGTTACGGATCGGCTCGGCGACGATGTCGGCCGCGCGCATGCGCGGATTGAGCGATGAATACGGGTCCTGGAACACCGCCTGCAGCTCGCGGCGGTATGGGCGCATCGCGCCGCTGCTTAATTGATCGATGCGACGCCCGCGCCAATCGATGGTGCCGGCGGTCGGATCGATCAGTTTGAGGATGGTCTTGCCGGTGGTGGATTTGCCGCATCCGCTTTCGCCGACCAGGCCGAGCGTTTCGCTCTCCGCGATCCAGAAGCTCACGTCGTCGACCGCATGCACCTGGCCGCTCACTTGCGAGAACACGCCTTTGCGCACCGGATAGTGCTTGGTGAGATGGTTGACTTCGAGCAGGACGTTCGCCGGCGCCGGCGCGGCGGCTCGCGGCAGTGATGTACTCACGGCGCCCTCCCGCCAATGATGCGATCCGACTCCCAGCACGCGACCCAATGTCCGGCCGCCTTGTGCTCGAGCGGCGGATACTCGCGGCGGCAGCGCTCGGTCGCATGCGCGCAGCGCGGCGCGAAAATGCAGCCGGCGATTTCTTCGCGCAGCGATGGCACCATCCCCGGAATTTCCGCGAGTCGCTTGCGTCCGGCAAGCTGCGCTTCGCCGAGCCGCGGAATCGAGCCGAGCAGTCCGCGCGTATACGGATGTCGCGGCTGCGCAAACAGCGCCGCGACCGGCGCCTCCTCGACCTTGCGGCCCGCATACATGACAACGACGCGCTGCGCCATTTCCGCCACCACGCCCAAGTCGTGCGTGATCAGCACGATCGCGGCGCCGGTTTTTTCTTTGAGTCTGCGCATCAGATCGAGAATCTGCGCCTGGATCGTGACGTCGAGCGCGGTCGTCGGCTCGTCCGCGATCAGCAGCCGCGGGTTGCACGCGAGCGCCATTGCGATCATCACGCGCTGGCGCATGCCGCCCGAGAGCTGATGCGGATACTGTTCGGTTCGGCGCTCGGGCTCCGGCATATTGACGAGCTTGAGCATTTCGACCGCGCGCAAAAGTGCGTCGCGGTGCGAGAGTCCACGGTGGAGCGTGAGCGCCTCGGCGATCTGGCGGCCGATCGTGAGCACCGGATTGAGCGAAGTCATCGGCTCCTGGAAAATCATCGAGATCTCGTTGCCGCGCACCTGGCGCATCGCAGGCTCCGGCAGCTCGAGCAGATCGCGCCCCTCGAACCACAAACGCCCGGCGATGGTGCGGCCCGGCGGTGACGCAATCAAACGCAGAATCGACAGCGAGGTCACGCTCTTGCCGCATCCCGACTCGCCGACCACTGCGAGCGTCTCGCCGGGATAGACCGAAAACGATATCCCATCGACCGCGCGCACCACACCGTCGCGAGTGTAGAAATAAGTCTTGAGCCCGTCGACTTCGAGCAGCGGCGCAATGGCGGCGTTCATCACATTCTCCGCGCGAGCCTCGGATCGAGCGCGTCGCGCATGCCGTCGCCGAGCAGATTCACGGCGAGCACCGTCAGCGACAGACAGATGCCGGGAAATAAAATCAGATAGCCCGCAATCTGAAACAGGCTGCGCGCCTCCGCCATGATATTGCCCCAGCTCGGGATGTTGGGCGGCGTGCCGGCGCCGATGAAAGATAAGATCGCTTCGGTAATCATCGCCGACGCACAGACGTAAGTGCCCTGCACCAGCAACGGCGCCACGGTGTTCGGCAGAATGTGGCGCACCAGAATGCGCGGCAGGCTGGTGCCGGCGGCGATCGCCGCTTCGACATAGGGTTCTTCGCGCAACGAAAGCACCAGGCTGCGCACGAGCCGCACCACGCGCGGCACTTCCGCGAGCGTGATCGCGAGTATCACATTCTCGATGCTGGCTCGGGTCAGCGCCATCAGCGCTATCGCAAGCAGCACCGGCGGGATCGACATCAGCCCGTCCATGATCCGCATGATGATGCTGTCGGCGAAGCGCACCATGCCGGAGACGAGCCCGATCGCGAGGCCGACGAGCGAGGCGCAGATCGCGACCGCAAAGCCGACGGTGAGCGAGACGCGCGCGCCGTACATCACGCGCGAATAGATGTCGCGCCCGAGCATGTCGGTGCCGAACCAGAACTCGGCCGACGGCGCGCGCGTGCGCCGCGAGGTGTTGAGCGTGGTCGGGTCAACGGTGCCGAGATAAGGCGCGAAGACCGCGACCAGCACCATGACGATCAGGAGTGCGCCGCCGATCGCGACCGTCGGATGACGCCGCAGGA
>DASYSI010000101.1:0-2433 GCA_036003485.1 Burkholderiales bacterium
CCGGAAGTGCCATAGTTCAGCCCGCCTGGTTTCGCTTTGGCGAGCGCGATCAGTTCCGCGGTATTTTTCGCGGGCACGGCAGGGTTAAGCGCGATTACGTAGCCGGACTCTCCGATCATCGCGACCGGTGTCACATCAGCGATCGGATCGTACGGGAGTTTATAGATTGCGGCATTGGCGCAATAACCGCCCGAGATAAACAGCATGGTGTAACCATCGGGAGCGGCATCGAGGGCCGTCTCGATGCCGATCTTGCCGCCGGCGCCAGCGCGATTGTCGACGACGACCGATTGGCCGAAGCTCGCGCTCAATTTTTGCGCCATGATGCGGCCTATAGTGTCTATACCGCCGCCGGGCGCAAACGGCACGATCAATCGAATCGGGCGTGTCGGATATTGTTCGCGAGATGTTGATGCCTGCGCAATCATCCCGACGGCCGCGGCCGACTCGCGGACGTTCGCATCCCGCAAAAGCGCGGGCCCCTGCTCACTGCTCGCGTCCAGCCCGCCTTGCGCAAACGGCACGATCAATCGAATCGGGCGTGTCGGATATTGTTCGCGAGATGTTGATGCCTGCGCCATCATCCCGACGGCCGCGGCCGACTCGCGGACGTTCGCATCCCGCAAAAGCGCGGGCCCCTGCTCACTGCTCGCGTCCAGCCCGCCTTGCGCAAAAGGGACCATTAGCCGGACCGGTTTGTCAGGATAGCGATCCTTCTGTGCCAGAGCACAAGGGGCCCAGAGCGTTGCGCTTAACACGGCTGTTACAACAATGGCATTTATATGTTGTCGCACGCTAATTTCCTCCTTGTTCCGGCCGCTCGATTATCGTTGATCGCCTACGCCTACGCTTGCACCTGATTAAGCAGCGATGCTCCGTGTGCCCAGCGTTCGAGATTCTCGAGAAAGATGTCGACGCTGCGGCGCTCGTTGCCGGCAGAAGCCGAGGCATTATGCGGCGTCAGGATCAGATTGGGCATTTCCCATAGCGGCGAATCGGCCGGCAGCGGCTCGGTTTCGAACACATCGAGATGGGCGCAACGGATCTGTCCGTTCTTGAGCGCGGCGATGAGGGCCCGCTCATTGCACAGCGCGCCGCGCGCAACGTTGATCAGGCCGGCGCTTCTTTTCATCAACGCCAGCGACTGCGCATTGATGATACCGCGCGTTTCCGGAACCAGCGGGCATGCGAGCACGACCCAGTCGCAGCGCGGCAGCAAGCTGGGAAATTCCGTCAGCGCGTGCATTTCGTCGACCGGGTCGCTGGCGGAGTGAGGTTTGCGCCGGATGCCGATAACATGCATGCCCAGCACTTGCGCGAAACGCGCGACCGCGCTGCCGATAGTGCCCATGCCGACGATGATGATGGTTTGGCCTTGCAGATCGGGCGGTTGCGCGGACGCCCGCAGCGGTTCCCAGCTTTTGCGACGCTGTGCGTCGAGCCAGTGCGGAAGGCCGCGGCTCATCATCAGCAGCGTCGTGATTGCCGTTTGCGCCACCGGTATGCCGTTACTGCCGGTTGCAGTGGTCAGTTTGACGCCGCGCCGGAGCAGCGGCGCCACGAAGGGGTGCTGTTCGATCGCGGTACTGTCGAAATGCGCGAGCTGCAGATTTTTGGCCGCGAGCAGCGTTTCGCCGTAGGTTTGGTAGTGGTCAGAGAAACGGATATCGCGCGTCAACATCGTTACTTCGATGCGGTCGCAGTCAGCGGGCACGAGCCGCGCCTGCGCAACGTCGGGCAGATGCACGATGTCGCATGTGAGCCCGGCGCGGCGGGCGGCCTTATCCAAGAGCTTGCCGTAACTCGCGATGAATCCTTTGGACAACAGCATTCCCGTCATTGATGTTCCGTGCGCAGCACTGTGCAAAGCGCGCAAGATTGCACGGTTTTGCAGCGCGGAGCAAGCCTAGCAGGCTGTCCTGTCGTCAGCCGTTACCCGCGATGCACCCCGCTGACGGAAGGTATACTGTCTGCTAAATTCCCCGGCATTCATTGCGCGTGCGCGCTGACCTTGAGTTACGCGAAGTGGGGATGCGCTAACGTTGGACACATTGTGGTTACTCCTGCATCTCCGACTATCGCCGTATTCACCAAGAACAATACCAACCCGGCGTACGGCGCCGCGCGGCTCGGCGCAGACCGTACAGCTCAGCGGCTGGGCGCACGCACGCGCCACTATGTTCCCGACACGCCGGACGACATCGATGAACAGCTCGCGCTGATCGACGCCGCGCTCGCGCAACAACCTGATGCGGTCGCGCTGGTGCCGGTGCATCCGACCGCGATCAACGCCGCGATCCGCAAGATCAACACCGCCGGTGTGCCGGTGATGGCGCTCATCAATCGTTTTACTGACGGCGGTTGCGTCACTTTTGTCGGCTCCGAAGACTACCCGATGGCGACTGGCATCGCGACTTACCTGATCGAACGGCT
>DASYSI010000102.1:0-4344 GCA_036003485.1 Burkholderiales bacterium
TCGAGTCCGACCTTTTGTCGCTGACGACGGCGGGCATCGGAGCCGTAGTCCTCAACGTGCAAGGCAGGGCTTCTCACGCCGGGTCGGCGCCGCAAAACGGCCGCAACGCGCTCTACGAGCTTGCGTATCAGATACTGCAAACACGCGATTTGTCCGATCCCGCGACTGGACTCAAAATGAACTGGACGGTCGCGAGCGCCGGCACCAATCGCAATGTAATTCCGGCCGTGGCGTCAGCAACGGCGGACGTGCGCGTGCTGCGCATCGCCGATTACGACGGAATCGAGCAGACGGTGAGGGAGCGCATCAAGAAACAGCTGATTTCCGACACCAAGATCGAAATGATCTTCGAGCGCCGCCGGCCGCCGCTCGAGCTGACGCCCGCGAACCAGGCGCTCGCGAAGCACGCGCAACGCATTTACTCAGAGCTTGGCAGGGATCTCGTCGTCGGCGTACACGCCGAAGGAGGTGGAACCGACGCAGCATTCGCGGCTCTCAAGACCAAGGCGCCCGTCATCGAACGCTTCGGTCTGCGCGGTTTCGGCGCGCATTCGAACGATGCTGAATACATCGATATCGACTCGATCGAGCCGCGCCTGTACTTGCTGACGCGCATGATCATGGACGTAGCGCTCGTCAAGGACCGCTAGGGAATCTCTGAAGTGGCGATAGACACGATGGTGAATTCAGGTTTCTGTGCGGTAGCAGTCGTGCTCATGCTCGGTCCCGCGGCCGTGTTTGCAGAGAAGGCTGATGATGCGGCGAGCTTTCCGACCCGGCCTATCCGCATCGTCGTCGGCTTTACGCCAGGCGGCCAGCCCGACATCTATGCGCGCCTGATCGCCATCAAGCTGACCGAAGCGCTGCACCAGCAGGTCGTCGTCGATAACCGTCCCGGCGCAGGCGGCGTGATTGGAACCCAGATCGTCGTCGGTGCCAATCCGGACGGCCACACGCTGCTGTCGGTGTCGTCCGCACACGTGAGCTCGCCCGCAGTTCACGCCAGGCTGCCGTACGACACGGCGAAGGATCTCGCCGGAATCACGCTGACCGCAACGGCCACTTACTTGCTGGTCGTTCCTCCGACGCTGGGTGTAACGACCGTCCAGGAGTTTATTGCGCTCGCAAAGTCCAGGCCCGGGCAGCTCAACTTTTCATCGGCGGGCACGGGAAGCGGCACGCATTTCGCGGGAGAGATGTTGAAGCAAAGCGCCAACATCGACGTTGTTCATATTCCGTACAAGGGGATACCCGAATCGCTTACCGATACCATGACCGGCAGAGTTCAGTTCACCATGGCGCCGATCGCGAGCTCGGTGACGTTCGTGAAAGAGGGAAGGCTGCGCGTGCTCGGTGTCAGCTCGAAGAAACGCTCCGCGATCTATCCCGACATTCCGACGATTGCGGAATCCGGACTACCGGGTTTCGAATGGGATTCCTGGGGTGGATTGCTCGCGCCAGCGAAGACTTCCCGCGCGGTCATCACCAAGCTCAATCGCGAGATCACGCGCGCGCTGCTGCTGCCCGATGTTGAACAACGTCTGCGTGCGCTCGGCGCGGAGCCAGTGCCCTCGACTCCCGCCGAGTTCGACAAATTTATTGTCGAACAGCTGCGCGTGGTCGCTCAACTTGCGAAAAAGGCGGGCATCAACGCGCAATAGTCGTTGCCGTTCCACCACGCTTTGCATGCGCGTGCAAGCGCTTACAAAGCCACGGCCTTAGCGTCTGCTCGCAGAGCGGGGCGCGAGGTCGCTCTGTTTGATACCGGCATCCGCCTTGGCCTTATTCATGAGCTCGACGCAATTGCTTTCATGCTCCTTGCCGGGATCCAGCAACGGGATCAACGCTCCGAGACCCGCCGTTGCAACGCCCAGCGCCGCTGCGATGGCGCCGCGGGCGATCGCCTTGCCCATGACGGGATGCACTGCAGGCGTTTTGAACGTTCCGGTGATATCGATGGGACCTCGCAGCGATATGAGGCTGAACCCTTTTTGCTGAGAGACCAATCTCAGGTTGAGTGATTCATCGGTGAAATTCACATTACCGCTGCCGGTAACGTTTACCTTGGGCGTGTCGAGCAGCAGGGCTTCGACCGCGAAGTCGCCGTTGACGGCTTTGAAATTGCTCACCATGCAGCGAACCGGCACTTGCTTGTCGCCTCCGAGCAGCACCAGGACCGAGTTGGCGATGTCGAGATTCGAAAGCCTCAGGATCAGCTCGCTGACCGATCCGCCATCCATAATCAGCGCCGCCTCGCCATTCGCGGTACCGAGCATTTGCGCGACCGAGTTGCCATTGCCGTCGAGCCTGGCGCGGCCGCCCAGCGTGCCAACATTGGCTACGGTCAGCTTGGACGCCGGGAACAGCTGATCGAGATGCAGCCCTCTAGCCGTGATATCGGCGTGAGTAACGATACGCGGCTTGCGTCCGTCCATTTCGATCTGCGTAATCAGATTTCCGCCGGCAAGCCCGAAGTTGAGCGGTGCAAGCTTGAGCGTGCCGTCTTTTACGATCAGGTGCGTCTCCATTTTCTCGAGCGGCAGCTTTTGGGTCATGATTTTCGCGCCCTTGAATCGTACGTCCGCATCTGCGGCGCGCAGCTTTTCGAGGCTGAATGGTTCGGCCGGCAGCACCTTGTTGCTGGGCGGTGGTTTCTCGCTCGGCTTGTTCCCGCGATCGGCGCCGATGAATCCGCCCAGGTCCTGCATATCGAGATTGCGTGAGACCAGATCCGCGGTGATCAGTTGCGGCTTCTTGCCGCGATCCACTGAGAAATCCCCCGCGAGATCGCTCTGGCCTACGGTTCCCTTGAAACGCTTGAAGGTCCAGAGCGCGCCGGTATGACTCAAGAATCCTGCGAGCTTGTACGCGGGCGTCGGCGGAATCGGTACGCCGACGATGGGATAGAGCAAGGCGAGGTCGCTTCCTTCAAGCCGGAAATTTAGTTCTTCGCCTTTAAGGTGAAGAGGATCGAGCAGTGTCCCGTCGACGCTTGCTTTCGTTGTTCCGAGCGTCGCGTCGGCCTTGATCGGGTACGGATGGTCGACGCTGCTCAGCGTCATGAGCGATCCTGTGCGTGCGCGAATGGTGGTAGGCATGCTTTTGAATTGGCCTTTGCCCGTCAGTTCCACCGCGGGCTGCGGATCATCTTTGCTGCCGTTCAGCGTATTGACCTCGAGCGCGAGGTCGGTCTTGATCGTAGGATCGCGATAGATCGCAGTTCCGTGGTCTATCGTCAGTGCTTCGACCGCCGGAAATTCGCGCGTCGTGTTCTTGTCCTCCTCTTTGAAAACCCAATTGGGGGTGCCGTCTTTGTTGACTTCGAGAATCAGACGGGGTTCGGACAGCGTGATTTCGGGAAATGCCCAGCGCCCGCCCAGCGCCTTCAAAAGATCGAATCTGAAATCGAGCCGATCGATCTCCGCCATATTGGGGTCGCGGCTCCAGTCGGCATTGCCGAATACAATTTGGTTGGCGACAACGCGCGGGTGCAGCGAGAGATGGACATGCAAATCACCGTTGATCGCAAAATTTCTTCCGGTAACGCTCGTGACTTTGCGCGCAATATAAGGTCGCGCCAGATTCCAGTCGAAGAAGTATATGGCGAGCGCTAGCAGCACAAGAAAACCGGCCACACCGATAAGCCATTTCTGCGTTCGCGTCATGATGTCTTCTCCGGCGTCGGGCAATTTCGAGTATGCCCGTGGTTCGACGCGCGCTTCGACGGTTTTACTCGTATTGGCAGGTAGGATGACTCCTACAATGAGATCGGACGCCGGGTTTTCCACTTCGGCGAAAGTCAGTGCGGCGTCGTCCGCGCCGCGCCGTCACGCGAGCCTAGGTTCAGTATGATCACGCGGTGACCCACCAGGACAACGCTGCCCTTGAGACGGTTGTTGCCGCTGTCCGTATATTCGAAATCATAGGCGCGTTGCAGCTTGAGCCGGCCGTCGTCATCGCGCACGGCTTTGATCGCCGAAATCGCGACCGTGTCGTCGAGCAGCATCACCATTTCCGCCACACATGCTGCGCGCGCCGCACGAACTGCAGCTTCGCGCGCTTTCAGGCTGTCGAACCACAGCCAGGCGATCGCCGCGATTGCGACAATGGCGGAGATTTCGAAACCAGGCATGACCGTATTCCGCAAAAAATGGCTTTAAGCACATGCAGGTTACGTTGTTATCAACGGTTTGTCGTGCACGCGCCTGCCGGACTAGAATGTCATTGGCGTAGTGCCGCGCTCCATTACTCGCACAACAAGGGAAGGGTCATGAAACGCATCAAGCTCGTATCGGCAATTGTGCTGGTTTTCACTGCAAGCATCGTTGCGGCGGCTGAAGATCT
>DASYSI010000103.1:0-12298 GCA_036003485.1 Burkholderiales bacterium
CGGCAGAAATATGCGGCGCGCGACGGTATGGTCTTTGCTATTGGTCAATACCACATCGAGCGCGGGATAGCCGAGCACGATGGTCGCCTGGTTGCGCAGCGTCGCGGTAAGTGCGATCTGTCCAGGATGCGCGGGATCGAGCGCCTGCATATCAGAAGCCTCAATGCTGATCTGCCGCGGCTGCTGCGGCAGCGCGACCTTGCAGTGCAGGAAGCCGCACACGCGGTCAAGATGCGGCCGCAGCTCCGGGATTCTGGAAGCGATTTCTCCGCGATAGAAGTATGCCCCCTGCACGACAAGCGCGAGCAACAGCACCACAATGCCTAATGCCCAGCCACCGCGTCTGCGCGTCGGTAATGTTTCCGCGGCGAACGGCGCACTAAATATCTCGTCAACATCGGTTACGACGCCAGGCTGGGTCGGCGCCGGCACTTCCGGTTCGGATCGCGCCGCAGCGCTGCGCAATTCTTCTGCGGGCACGGGCACGATCTCATCCGCCACTCGCGACGGAGCTTCCGCAATAACAGGCGCGGCTTGAGCGAGGGGCGTCGCCGGCGCGATTTCGATTGGCGGTTGCAGCCGGTCTTTGGGAACGACCGGCGCGGCGCCAGGCGCTGCCTCCGGCGGGTTTGCATCGAGTGGCGAGTCGTCGCGCAGGGTAGCCAGCGTCTTGAATCCATCGAACACCATCGCGCAGCGCCCGCACCGCACCATGCCGCGTTGAGCCTGCAGTTGCGGCGGCGTCACCCGGAACGTGGTGGCACATGACGGGCATTTGGTGATCATGCTCATAATCGTAATTGTGGCGGCTAGCGCTTGATTCCGGCGAGCAGCACCCAGTTTTCGTCACGCTGCGTTATGTCCATGTCGAACCATTCACGGTACGCATGGCCGACTTCATCGGCTTGGTGCTCGAGTATGCCCGAGAGCACGATTCGGCCGCCGCTGCGCACCGCGCCTGCCAGCAATGGCGCGAGCAGTTGCAATGGACTGGCGAGAATATTGGCGAGCACGATGTCGTAGCTCGAAGATACGCTTTCGTGCGCATTCTCAAATCTAACATCGGCTTGATTTTGCATCGCATTGTGACGTGCCGCAAGCAGCGCCGTGGGTTCGATGTCGACGCCTACCGAGCGCACGGCGCCGAGTTTTACCGCCGCAATCGCGAGTATGCCGGAGCCGCAGCCGTAATCGAGTACGGTCTCCCCGCCGCGCAGATTGGCGTCCAGCCAGTTAAGGCATAGCCGCGTGGTGGGATGCGTGCCGGTACCGAAAGCGAGTCCCGGATCGATGATCAGGTTGATTGCGCCGGGATCGGGAGGTGCATGCCAGGTCGGCACCACCCACAACCGCGATGATAGTCGTACCGGCTGAAACTGGGTTTGAGTTGCGCGTACCCAGTCCCGATCGGCGACGCGCTCGACGTCAAATTCGCGCTCCGGATCGAGGTTGGCTGCGCGCAAAGCTGCTGCGACCATCGCCGCGATGTCTGCGCCTTCGTCAAATAGCGCGCGTACGTTCACGAGTTCCCACGGCAGCGTATCGGATCCGCCCGGCTCGGCAAACAATACATGCTCGCGCGGCGTTCCGGCGTAAGCGTCGGTCACGTCGACCGATACTGCGCCCGCTTGCAGCAGCGCATCCGATAGAACGTTTACGGAGCCGGCGTCCGCCTGCAGCGTAACCAAAAACCAGGACATATCAGAATCGAGAATTAACGATCGCGGACCCGAAGATAGAACGAAGCCTGGCAGGCTGACGCAGAACGCGCTGTCACGACTCACTCGACTTTCATCGATTTGGCAAGCTTTTGCTCGAGGTAATGAATGCTGGTACCCCCGCGCAGAAACGCCGCATCCTGCATCAGATCGACGTGGAGCGGGAGGTTGGTCAGGATGCCTTCGACCACCGCTTCGGACAGCGCGATGCTCATGCGCGCGATCGCCTGTTCGCGCGTGTCGCCGTAGGCAATCAGTTTTCCGATCAGTGAATCATAATTGGGCGGCACTGAATAATTGTTGTAGATATGGGAATCAATGCGAATGCCGGGTCCGCCCGGCATGTGCCACGAGGTGATGCGCCCGGGCGATGGTGTGAAATTGTACGGGTCCTCGGCATTAATGCGGCACTCAATCGCGTGACCCTTTAATTCAACATCGCGTTGTTTAATCGGCATGCGCTCGCCCGCAGCGATACGGATCTGGGTTTGCACGATGTCGATCCCCGTGATCATTTCTGTCACTGGGTGCTCGACCTGCAACCGGGTGTTCATTTCGATGAAATAGTATTCATCATTCTCGTAGAGAAACTCAAAAGTACCGGCGCCCTCGTATCCGATCTTGCGGCATGCATCGGCACAGCGCTCGCCGACGCGAATCCGGCCGCGCGTCGGCAGTTGCGGTGCCGGCGCCTCTTCCAGTACCTTCTGATGACGGCGCTGCATCGAGCAGTCGCGATCACCGAGATAAATCGCATTGCGAAACCTGTCGGCAAGTACCTGGATTTCGATATGGCGCGGATTTTCGAGAAATTTTTCGATGTAGACGGTCGGATTACCGAACGCCGCCTGCGCTTCGGCGCGCGTCATCACTACTGCGTTGAGAAGCGCGGCTTCGGTATGCACGACGCGCATGCCGCGCCCGCCGCCGCCGCCGGCCGCTTTAATGATCATCGGGTAGCCGATCGCGCGCGCGATCTTGACGATTTCCTGCGGCACGTCGGGCAAAGCGCCTTCGCTGCCCGGCACGCATGGTATGCCCGCTTTCTTCATCGCCGCCTTGGCGGTCACCTTGTCACCCATCAGGCGGATAGTTTCTGCCTTGGGTCCGATGAAGACGAAGCCGCTCTTTTCGACGCGCTCGGCGAAATCTGCGTTCTCGGCAAGAAAACCGTAGCCGGGATGTATTGCCTCGGCGTCGGTGACTTCGGCGGCGCTGATGATGGCCGGAATGTTGAGGTAACTGAGGGCTGCGGATGGGGGGCCGATACAGACCGACTCGTCCGCAAGCTTCACATACTTCGCTTCGGCGTCGGCTTCCGAATGTACGGCAACAGTCTTGATGCCGAGCTCGCGGCATGCACGCTGGATGCGCAGCGCAATTTCGCCGCGATTGGCAATCAGGATTTTTTGAAACATCAATTCAGGTCAATGCGGGTCCATCGCACGCGTCAGCCTATGACCATCAACGCATGCCCGTACTCGACCGGCTGGCCGTTCTCGACGAGGATCGCCTTGATTATCCCCGAGCGATCGGCCTCAATCTCGTTCAGCAGCTTCATCGCCTCGATGATGCATACTGTTTCGCCTTCACTGACGGATTGCCCGACCTCGACGAAAACTTTGGCCCCGGGTGTTGGGGCACGGTAGAAAGTGCCTACCATCGGTGATTTGAGCACGTGGCCTTCGGACTGCGCTCCTTCCTGCTCGCCGCTCTCCGATCCCAGTGCGGTACCCGGCGCCGCCGCTGCAACGGGTGTCGGGGCCGTGGCTGGGTTAACCGAAATGGCGGCAGATCCGGTACGGCTGATGCGGACTTTTTCTTCACCTTCGGTGATTTCGAGTTCGGCGATGCCTGATTCCTGGACCAGATCGATCAGCTTTTTAAGTTTACGCAGATCCACGATTCATTTTTCCGTAGCTGAATGCTGCAGCGCGTACTCGAGGGCCAGCTCGTAGCCCTTGCCGCCCAGACCGCTGATGATGCCCACCGCAAGATCTGAAAAATACGAATGGTGGCGGAATGCTTCGCGCGCGAACACGTTAGACAAATGCACTTCAATAAACGGGATCCTGACCGCTGCCAGCGCGTCTCGCATCGCAACGCTGGTATGGGTAAACGCCGCTGGGTTGATGATGATGAAATCGACGCCGTCGGCTTGGGCCTGCTGGATGAAGGTGACAAGCTCGCCTTCGACGTTACTCTGGCAATCAATCAGTTTGACGCCGGCCGAGCGTGCGCGAATGGCGAGCTTTTGATTGATTGCGGCAAGCGTCGTGGCGCCGTACAGTTCGGGTTCGCGTGTACCGAGCAGATTGAGGTTCGGTCCGTGAACGACGAGTATATTTTTAATTGTGGGCACTACGTAAACCCAATCGTTCGCTTTTGCCTCGCGATTTGGAATTATTGTCGGAGTTTGGGCAATTTTGACGTAGATCGATGAACTTTGTCTACTTTAACTGCATAACGCTGTATTTTATGCGGTTTTTGCGGAAGATAATTTCCTTGATTCCATGCTATAAACCGCCGCGGCACACACGTCAATATAACCCTCCTAAAGGCACCGTCGTGATGATTCGACACCGTGGGTTCTTGAGGTTCGACGAAAATCGCGTATTTTACGCGATTTTAATGCAGATTATCTGAATTTATCTAGCCTTTTAACTCGGCTCAAAGCATAGATCCAAGCAGGCTGGCAAGCTTTTCAGGCCTTACAATGCCGACGACTGTCGTAACAACCTTCCCTTGGCGGTCGATCACCACCGTAAACGGCAAAACCCCGGCCCGGTTCCCGATCTGGCGCGCAAAATCCATCGTCTCTATTCCCCCCACCAATATCGGATAGTTGATCCCGATTTCTTGAACATAGGGGGCAACGCGTTCTGCGGTATCGATGGCGATCCCAACGATTTGTACTCCACGCGTTCCATACTGTTGCTGAAATTTGACGAAGCCCGGGATCTCCTCACGACATGGGGCGCACCACGTCGCCCAGAAATTGACCACCAGAACCTTGCCGCGCCACTGTTCGAGCGGGTGCGCTTTGCCGTCGAGCCCGATCAGGTGTGCCGCCATCAACATTTGCCCGATCGCGGCTGGATTTGTTTGATTGTCGTCGCCAGCGCGCCACTGATAGACCACAAAGCCCGCTGCCGCGCAGATCACCGCAAGCGCGGTGATGAGCAACGCTTGCGGCACTCGCTTCACTTTAGCGCCAGATCGAGTATTGCAGCGAACTTGTCAGCAGGCTGAAAGCCGATCACGCGCAGACCGGTGATCTCATGGCCCTGGCGGTCGAAGAACACGATTCCAGGTGGCCCAAACAGGTCGAAGCGCTTGAGTAGCGCCTTGTGGTCATCCAAATTTGCCGTCACATCGGCCTGCAGCTTGACCATTTCGCCGAGCCGCGCCCGCACCGCATCGTCGGAGAAGGTGTAACGCTCCATTTCCTTGCACGAAACGCACCAGTCGGCGTAAAAATCGAGCATCACCGGCTTCCCGCCGGAAGCACTGATCGCGCGCTCGAGCTCAGACACGCTGCTCACGCGCTGAAACTGAGGCGAACGTGCGTCAGGCGCCGCAGCGCCACGCCATCCGGCGAGCGGCTGAAGCACGTCCCGGTTGCCCGACAACGCGCCGACCAGTATGGCGATGCCCACCAAGAGCGCGATGACTCCGATGCCCTTGAAGAGTCTGCGATAGCCTGGGGCCTCGTGCGGCAATGGGTCGAGCGCGTGTAAATAGATCGCGAATACGATCAGCAGCGCCGCCCACGCCGCCATCGACGCTACCGGCGGCAGCAACGGCGACACCAGGTAAATCGCCACGCCCAACAGAACCACGCCGAAGAACCGGTTCACCGTCTGCATCCAGGGCCCGGCTTTCGGCAATAGCGTGCCCGCCGAGGCGCCGACCGCGAGCAATGGCATCCCCATACCGAGCGCCATCGCAAACAACGCCGTCCCGCCCAGAGTGAAATCGCCCGACTGGCTGATATAGAGCAGCGCGCCCGCGAGCGGTGCCGCGACACAGGGCCCGACGATCAACGCTGACAGTACGCCCATCGCGAATACGCCCGCGAAGTGCCCGCCGTGCAGCTTATGGGTCGCAGCCGCGAGCCGGCTTTGCAACGCGCTCGGCAGTTGCAGCTCATAGAAGCCGAACATCGAAAGCGCGAGCGCAACGAACAGCGCCGCGAATGCCGTCAGCACCCACGGATTTTGCAGCGCGGAGGACAGCAGGGTGCCCGCGAGCCCGGCCGCCACCCCCGCCAACGCATACGTGAGCGCCATGCCCAGCACATAGGCGAGTGACAGAGCAAAACCGCGCGCGTGCGTGAGATGCTCACCGTGCGGCACCAGAATTCCCGACAGGATCGGGATCATCGGAAACATGCACGGTGTCAGTGAAAGCAAGAGGCCGAAGCCGAAGAAGCTCATCACCAGCGCCCAGAACCCGCCCTTGAATAACTCGGCGATCAGTTTGTCTTCCGACTGCGGTGCGACCGCAGCCGGCACCCCTGAGGCTTGAGGCGCGGGCTGCAGGAACGGCGCCGTACTAGCGCCGGGAGCGGCCGCCGAGAAAGCCGTGAAACTGAGCTCGGCCTTTTGCTCCTGCGGCGGATAGCATACGCCCAGGTCGGCGCAGCCCTGCGACACTGCTTTTAATACGAAGGGCGAGACCGGCTTGCCCGTGATCGTAAGCGGCAACACGAAATGCACGTCACCACGATAAATCTGCACCGCTCCGAAAAATTCATCCTGCTTGATTTTTCCCGGCGGCAGCTGCGACGCATCGAATGCCACATAGGCGGGCTCCGAGCTGAAGTTGAATTTGTTGCGATATAGATAATAACCGGGCGCGATTTCGTAGCGTATTTCGACCTGGTTCGTATCGATCAGGCGTGCCGAAAAGCGGAACGCTTTCTCGGGCTCGAGCAGTTCCGGCTCACTGGCGTGCGCAGCGCACGACAACAGCAGCAAAATAACAAGGCAAAGGCGCATCAACATCAGGGCATGCTCAACCGATCTCGGTAACGGTTTCGGCGTTTACCCACTCCAGGTAATCGGATAATCCACGCTCCACAGGGACAGCGACGATTTCCGGAAGTTCGTAGGGATGCAGACTGCGGATCGCAGCCTCGACATCGTCGTAAATCGCACTGCGCGTTTTGATGAAGAGCGGCACTTCGATCGCAGTTTCAAGCTTGCCCCGCCAACGATAGACCGAAGTGCAGTCTGCGAGGATATTGACGCACGCCGCGAGCTTGCGCTCGATCAATGCGTGGGCAATCTTAAGTGCAACCTCACGATCGGGAACATTCGTGACGACGATCAAAGCACTCATCCGCCCTCCTGTCCCGGGCGTCGCGGCCCGGCCATGGCGATGCCCTCACGTACCGTCGGATAACCCAGTTCCACCCGTAGTTCGCGTTTGATCCGGTGGTTCGAGAGCCGCCGTGATTCGCTCATGAATGAAAGCAAATTTGCGGGAATGCGACGGTCTGCCTCAAATCGCGATACGCGTTGCGGATGCGGCAGGCCGAAACGATCGGCGACGAGATCGAAGTAATCTCCCATCTTGATCCCACTGTCGTCGCTGGCATTGTACATGCGTCCGGGATGACCGAACCGCAGCGCAGCGACCGCCATGCGCGCCAAATCATCGGCGTGAACATGATTGGTATACGCATCGTCGGCGGCATGCAGCGCGGGAATGCCGGCGAGCAGCCGCTCGAGCGGCAGCCGTTCGCCCGAGTAAATACCAGGAGCGCGCAGTATCGACACGCAGACGCGACTGCGCTTTCCCCATGCGCGCAACTGACGCTCTGCGTCGACGCGGCGCCGCGCGCGTTCAGTGCGCGGTCTGACTTGACGCGTCTCATCAATGATCTCGCCTCCGCAATCGCCATACACGCCGCTGGTGCTGATGTAGGCCAATTGCTGTGGTAGACTTTTGCCCTTTGCGAGCGCTGCGATCAGATGGGCGGTGCGCGTATCGCGTAGGCCGTGGTTTGGCGGCGGCGCGAAATGCAGAACTTCGTGCGCGATACCGCCAAGCGCGTGAAGACTCGCCGCGTCATCGAGGTCTCCGGCGATCGGCACCACGCCGTGCGAGCGCAGCATCGGCATGCGCTCGCGGCTATGCGTCAACGCGTAAATGCGATAGCGCTCACGTAAGCGCGGCACCGCGCGCAACGCCACATCGCCGCAACCAATGATCAGCAAACGTTGCATAGACCTTGAAGTTTAACCGAAAAGTCCGCCGTCACGCCTGCGCCTGATTCGCCGCAACCGCCCATGCCCGCCCAAGTCACGATCAAACCCAGCAACCATGTCTACACGGTGCGGGACGGAGAAACGATACTCGACGCGGCGCTGCGCGAAGGTTTCGTGATTTCGTACGGCTGCCGCAACGGCGCGTGCGGCACGTGCAAAGGCAAATTGCTCGCGGGTGAAGTCGATTACGGCATCTATCAGGAAACCGCTCTCACCGCATCCGAGAAACGCCTTGGCATGGCGCTTTTTTGCCAGGCGCGGCCGCTTGGCGATGTCGTGATTGAGTGTCGCGAAATCAGCGCGATCAAAGACCTTCAGGTCAGGACGATGCCGTGTCGTGTCCAGAAAATGGAGCGCGTCTCGGACGACATCATGGTGCTTTACCTCAAGCTGCCGGCATCCGAACGGCTGCAGTATCTCGCTGGCCAATACATCGACATCCTGTTGAAAGATGGCAGTCGCCGCAGTCTGTCGATGGCCAGCGCGCCGCACGACGATGAGTTACTGCAATTGCACTTGCGCAACTACGGCGGCGCGTTTTCCGAGCATGTGTTCAACAAAATGAAGGAGCGCGACATCCTTCGCTTCGAAGGCCCGCTCGGGACGTTCTTTTTGCGCGAGGACAGCGACAAGCCGATCATCCTGCTCGCCAGCGGCACCGGCTTCGCGCCGGTCAAAGCGATGGTCGAACATGCCTTCCATACGCACAATCCGCGTACGATGGTGCTGTACTGGGGAGCGCGCGTGCGTGCGGATCTCTACATGAGCGAGCTGCCTGAGCGATGGGCAAGCGAACACAATAACTTTAAATACGTGCCGGTGCTGTCGGAAGCCATCGCGAGCGATAACTGGAGCGGCCGCACCGGGCTCGTGCATCTTGCGGCAATCAAGGATATTGCCGACATGAGCGGCTGTCAGGTCTATGCGTGCGGCGCGCCGTTGATGGTCGAGGCCGCGCACCGCGACTTCACCAGCCAATGCGGACTTCCCGAGGAAGAATTCTTCTCCGACGCATTTACGCCGGCCGCGCCTGCAGCGGCGATTTCAAAAACCGTTTGAAGCGCCAATGGCCATTGAAGGCCGGGCTTTTATAACGATTTGCGCCGACGCCCGCCTGTTATCTGCTTCAGCTGGCTGACCGCGAGCTCGAGACTTTCTCGGTAATGGCGTCGCGCGGCATCCGAGTTGCCGAGCCGTTCGTGTAACTCGGCCAGCGCGAGATGCGCCGAGTGGGTCGGCTCGACCGACACACTTGCGTCGAGATAGCTCTGCGCCTTGCCCCACAATTCCTGCCGCGCGCATAATTTGCCGAGCACCAGCAACAGCACCGCGTCGCGCGGGTTGCGTGTCAGCCATTTCTCCGCGCGCTCAATCTGGCGTATGACCTCTGAGCTCGCGCACTCGGCGTAGAGAGCCACCAGATCGGAATTCCATTCAGATTCGAGCGCCTGCTCGATGATCTGGTTCGCCTGCCCGCAACTTCCGAGTGTCATGAAGCATTGCGCGGCAGCCGCGGCGACTTTGGCGTCGCGCTTCTGATCGGGTGGGATTTTGTGCCAGCAGTCCTCGAGCGCGCGTTTGTCCAAACCCTTGCGTTTGAGGTTCTCGGCGTGCGCAAAGCGCCGCAACTGTCCGGCCTGCGTCGCATCGAACACGCCGCGCCGCTCGAGCTGTCCGATCAACGGCAGAGTCTGTTCCCAGTTCTTGGCCTGCTGCTGCGCCTTCAATTCGAGCCGCAATCCCGCGGTGTGCTTTTCCGGCAGCGTTTTCAGCGCGTTCAGCGCGTCCTGGAATCGACGCTGATCGAGCAGCATGTCGGCTTCGGCGATGATACGCATCGCGCTGTCGTCGGGCGCCAGCTTTTCAGCGCGTGCGAGATAGCCGTCACGCTGAGAGTAATGGCGCAGCTCGTGCGCGGCGCGCGCTGCGAGTACCGCCCCAAGTAGCGGTGACTCGTCCGACTCCATCGCGTTCGCCGCCGCCTTTTCTGCACGGCCGTAGCGTCCTTCGAAGAACGCACGCAGCGCTTCGAGCAGGCCGGAGCGTGCGTTCTCGCGGTGGCGTCGAGCGCGGAATTCGCGTACCTTCGCCGGCAATCGAATTGCGCCAAAAATGAAGCGCACCACCATATAGGCGACCGCGAATCCTGAAATCAGAAGCAGCAACAACAAATTGAGCGAGAACTCGGCGCGATACGGCGGCCAGACCAACAATGCATAGCCGGTGTTCAGGCGCAGCGCGAGCGCTATCGCGACCGCAAGCGCGAATAAGCCGAAAATCCAGAGTACCCAGCGCATATTCCCGGCGCGCTAGCGGTTACGCTCGCGCGTCAGCCGGTAATTGCGCACCGCATCGAGGCTCGCCGCAACATCAGGCAGCTCGATGCCGATCTGACTATCGTGCAACTGGCGCACGACGGCGAGCGCATTGGCAACCGTCTTGTCGCGAATGTCGTAATAGCGCGTCAGCCACTCGCGCGCCGCCCTCAAGTCCGCCTTGAAGCTCTTCTCGTCGTGCGCGAGCAACGCAAGCCGTGCGCCGAGCAGGCGGAGCTTCAGGTTCTCGCGCAGGAAATAAGTTTGTGCCGGTGTCAGCAACGCAACGTCCGGGCTATCCATGTTCTGGATGCGCACCAGGTCTTGCACATCACGCCATAGCTCGCGTGCAAAACGCGTCCACGCGCTGCCCTCCGCGTCGCTGGCTGCGTTCTTCGTGTCCGGCACGCGGGCTGGCCGCTGGTCCATCGCCAGCGGAAGCGTGTCGATTGCACTCACCAGATTCTCAATACGCGCGCTGATGCCGATCACATCGACATACGGCGCGAGCTTGAGGCGCTCGATATCGCGCGTGATCACTTTGCGCAATCCCGCGAGCTGTGGCCGATCAATGCGCGCGAGCCGCGCGTCGGCGGCCTGCAGCGCAATCAGCGCCGATTTGACGTTGCCCGCGACTTGCAGCTGCTGGTTTGCGACGACGAGCGTCTGCTCGACGTCGGCGAGCAGCGATTCGTCACGGCTGCGCGAAAGCTCCTGATACAACGCCTCCAGCGCGATCTGCTGATTTTGCGATTCCTGAAGTTTGGTTTCGAGCACGCCGAGCTTGATCTGCGCTTCCCGCACGGACTCGCGTACCTGCGCGGCTACGTCGCGAACTTGCTTGTTTTCGGTATCCGCGGCAGCCAGGCGGCGGGCGAGTTCCTGTTGCAGCGAGTTGATCTGTTGATGGCTGTCATACCACTGCCATGCCAGCAATACCGCCGTGATCGCGATGACGATTGCCACCGGCTGCTTGAAGAATAGCCAGCGCGCCGGCTTAGTCGGCAAACGATCCCCGCCAGGATGTACGGCGGATTCGGGCGTATCGGATTGAGTTGGCACTGCCATGAGGCGGACTCTAAACAGTGGCCGCTACGCTGTAAACAGGCGCGCGCATCAGCGCGCGCCTGCAAACCATTGCGTCAACCCGCGCACCAATCCCGCATCGCCCTGGGCGGTAAGCACCACGGTTGCAAAACCCAGTTCGCGCGCGGCGTGCTCGATGCGCGGATGCGGCACGAATAGCGGAGTTTGCCTTAACCATGGCGAAGCCGATTTGCCGACCAGTTCGACCAGATTGCGCAGTCCATCACTGCTGGTGGCGGTGATCGCATGCAGGTCGTTACGCTCCCATGCCTTGAGCAATGGCGTGGCATCGACGTGCGGACGGGTGCGACGATAGCACTGCGCATATTCGATCGCGGCGCCGCGCGCAGTGAGCGTGTCGCCGAGCAGCTCGCGCCCGCCCTCGCCGCGGAAAATCACGATGCGCTTACCGGCGACCTCACGCATCTCGGGCAAATCGAGCAGCGCTTCGCTGTCGAAGCGCGCGGGCGCCGCGACCCGGGTCGCTCCGTAGCGTTCGAGTTCGCGCACACCGCCGCGCCCGATCGTCGCCAGCGCAAGTCGCGGCGGCAACTCGCGCCGCGCCCTGATCAGTCTCATTGCCTGGCTGACGGCGTTGGGACTGACAAAAATCGCGATGTCGAATGTATCGAGCCGGTCGATCAGTTCCGTCAGCGCTTGCGATTCGCTCACTGCAACGATTTCGATGGTTGGAAAGAGGATCGCGTAGCCGCCGGCTGCCGCGATCAGCTCCACAAGGTCGGCGGCCTGATGCGCCGGACGCGTGACGACGATGCCCCTTCCCGACAGTGGTCTAGCTATTTTCGTTTCGCTCATTTAAGGAAGGTCTGAAAAATCCCACCTTCGTCGTTCCCGCGAAGGCGGGAACCCAGGACATTCAAATGCGTCTGGATGCCCGCCT
>DASYSI010000104.1:0-3070 GCA_036003485.1 Burkholderiales bacterium
CCACAGTGCCGTGTGGACCCACGAGCGCCTCCTCGCGCTGCTTGAGGTGCCAGCGGCGCCAGCCGCGCAGTAGGCGCTGGTCGTCGGCGCGTTTCTGGTTGGCATCACTGCGTCGCGTTTTCATGCGGCGCCTCGTGATCGGGCTTGAAAGTGATGTTGATCAGATCGCGGTGGCATCCGGCGCAGATGACCGTTGCGCGATCGCGCTCTTGGAAAAGATCCCAGCTGCGAACGACCGCGCCGCACTCACACTGCAGCCTGCCGCTCGGGCATACGAATTGGTCGATGCGCATCGGTTCAGATCCTAATTGGCGTGAGAGCGATCAATGCCGCTTCCGCGCGGCCGTGATCTTTTTTCCGCGCGAGCATGGCGTGAGCGGCGGCGAACAGTTGAAGTGCGCGCTGTCGCGCCGCTTCCTTGTCGCCCCCCGGCAATCGGTGAGCCTTCTTCCACAGCGACGGCTCCACGATCGTGAGCGGGATATCGCAGCACACGATCGCCGCCTCGATGGCACCGATAGCGCGCCCGTACTTGAATCCAGACGACGAACCTTGTTTGGGCATCGCTTGCGCGCGCTCGACGTAAGCGTGCGACGGTTCATGGCGAACGACGAAGGCGCAGACGGCGGCAACGTCAACGCGCTCCTTGGCGGCCACGCCGTGAACGGGGATGTCGATAGCCTCGATCAGCCGCCCGGCGCCGGCGGAATCAATGTCGACGATTGCGAGGCCACCATAGATTCCGGGATCGACGCCGAGAACTTTTGCCACGTCAGCGCTCGCCGGCGACGAGATCGGCGGCCAGGAGCGCACGCTCGGTCGCGTTCCGCTTGCTATGCGCAAGGTTGCGACCCGTGACGGTCGGTGTTGGTGTCTCGTGCTTGGGTGTGGACTGAAAAGCAGGCGCGATGGTATTGAGCTGGTCGAGCATGGCTTTATCTCCTGTGCTCCACTTCGGCCTCTGACGGCTCCCGTGTTCACGCACGGGCGCCGCCATGCTCTGAGCCACGGTCGGCCGACGGATGCCGTGGCCGACGTCTGCTAAGAGGCTGTGCTTTGATTTTCAGACGAGTGCTGGCGGCGCCGGCGCGTGGGGCGCGGCGGATTCGGACGACGCATGCGGCCGTAGATCCAGGCCTTGGCCGTTGGCAAATGAATCAGGATGCGATTGCCGATGCGCGTGAACGGCAGGCCATCCGGCTGCAACATCCAGCGGCGCACAGTGCGAGGGTTGCGATCGACCTCAGCGGCGAATGGCGTTAAGTCGAGATAGTCGTCGAGCAGATCGGTGGTGGACATTTTGCACAGTCCGCGTTGAAACGAGGGACAGTGCAAGACAACCTACGCACAAAGCGGCGAAGGTCTACCAGTATTCAAATTATTAAATCGCGATTAATTACGCCGTTTAGATCGCGATCTAATGAGCTGCGCTATGAAAGCATTGAAGTGAGGTGGCGCGCGCTCACCCTTAAAGTGGTCAGCCGCGACCATGGGATCAAAACGGTTCAGCTTGCTCCGCCTCTCATCCTTCCGTGCCATCTTGATCGCCAAGTTCCACACCTGCGTTCCGCACCGCTTTTTGACGCTCTGCAAACCGTTTTTGACCACGTCTTCGGTGCATTTGTTTTCCTTGGCGGCGGCGGCAATCGCACTCTTCCGATTCAAGCCAGGCTTGCCGTGTCGAAACCATATGAAGCTGAGCGCGACGGCATAGTCCCTGCTCCGCTTGACCATTGCCGGCAGGGCTGGTCTCCCGCGCTTCCGCCCCACCGGCCCCCACTCACACGCAAGATGCTCTCGCTCGGCCGAAGTTAAGTTCACTTCCAGATCAAGCAGGCGGGCGCGCATCCACTCGGGGTCTTCGAGCGCGAGGAGCGGAGCGAAGACCGATCGCGGCGTGATCTTCATCGACGCCGGCCCTTGCGGATCTCCGGCTTTCCCGAGATGATCGCCCCGACGCGCTCGGTCGCCGAGCGCAACGCGCTATCGAGCAGGTGCGCGTATCTGTGCGTAGTCTGAGCCTGGGTATGCCCCAACAAACTGCCAATTACGTGCAGGCCCACGCCGGCGCTTGCCAACTGGCTGGCATAGCTGTGTCTCAAATCGTGGACGCGCAGGCCGACGATGTCCGCCGCCTTGCAGACCCGCGCCCAATCCCGTTTCAAGTGCGTGCGATGCCCAGTTGGGCCGGGCCCGGGGAATACGAACGACGTGGCCCGGTTGCGTTTACGGATCTGGGCAAGCAGTTGCCGCGCCGGAGTGCTTAATGGAACCTGATGCTCGGTTTTCTGCTTGGTGTTTGCACTCGGTTTCGTCCAAGTGCCCTCGCCGAAATCGAACTGACTCCACGTTGCGGAGAGCACCTCTCCTTTGCGAGCGCCGGTCAAGAGCAGCAATCGGAGTGCATCGGCGACTTCTTTGTTGGGGTACTCAGCCAACGCATTCGTGAGCCGTTGAAGCTCATCACCCGACAGGTACCGCTTACGCTTCGTTTCCTGATTGCGCTGCACGCCGCGAACGGGACTATCGGCGCGCATCCTCCAAAGAATCGCGAGCGCAAACATCTTGCTCATGAGCGCGAGCGCGCGGTTTGCCATATAGGGAGCGCGCCTCGATATTTTCGCGTGCAGCCGGTCGATGTGCTCGTACTCGACTGCGGTGACCTTTAAGTCGCCAAGCGCAGGCACGATCTCGGATTTGATGATTGCGCGGTACATCTGAGCCGTGGAGTGCCGCAGCTTCGGCAGGTGCCCCTCCGCAAACCTCACGCACAGATCGGCGACTGTCGGTGCGCCCCGTTCTGCCGCGAGCTCGCCGACAGGGTCGCCGCCGCTGTCTACGGCGCGTCTAAGTTGGGCGGCACGTTCCCGCGCCGCCGCCACGTTCCAGGCGGGAAACTGGCCGATCGTGGTGCGCCGCTCACGGCCGTCAGACTTACGCCTGTAATTGAGAACGAAAGCGACTGCGCCGGCCGCCGTGACCCTTGCCCCGAAGCCGGACACGTCGTTGTCGTAATAAACGCGGTTGCCGTGGTCAGGCGCCGGCAAGGCGCGTACGATCTTGTCGGTGA
>DASYSI010000105.1:0-8554 GCA_036003485.1 Burkholderiales bacterium
GGCCGGATTCGACATGCGCTATTACAATAAGCTCTTCGGTGTTTTTCAGCGCCTGCACAGCGCCGAAGAGTTTCCGGGGACAGGTATCGGTCTTGCGATCGTGCAGCGCGTTGTGGTGCGCCATCGCGGGCGGGTGTGGGCACAAGGCGAGCCCGGGCGCGGCGCCGTCTTCTATTTCTCGTTGCCAATCGGAGCGAATAACAATGCATGATTATCAACAAGTCGAAATCCTGCTCGTCGAGGACAACCCGAATGACGCCGAGTTGACCATACGCAGCCTGAAGAAAGGCAATTTTCTGAACAAGCTGTACTGGGTCAAAGACGGCCAGGAGGCGCTCGATTTCCTGTATTGCGCGGGCGCCTACGTCGCGCGCGACGGGGACGATCACCCCAAACTGATTCTGCTCGACCTCAAGATGCCGAAAGTTGACGGCATCGAGGTTTTGCAGCGAATCAAATCCGATGAGCGTCTGCGCGTCATACCGGTTGTGGTGATGACTTCGTCCAACGAACAGCCGGATATCATCGAAAGCTACCGGCTGGGGGTCAACAGCTACGTCGTGAAGCCGGTCGAATTCGGCGCATTTGCCGAAGCAGTCGCCAAAATCGGCATGTACTGGATGATGGTCAACCGGGGACTGCGGACTTGAACGGATGGCTCGGCGCATTGACTGTTGTCCGACGCTTCCGGATCCGGAACACGCGTTAATTCGTCGCACGGGATGATCTTTCCACTGAGCGAATCAACCCGGGGAAACTGGCCCTTGCTGGGTGCCGTGCTGTATCTCGTATTCGGTGCGATCTGGGTGATTGGCACTGATGTTCTGCTCGACCTGATGCCGGTGGATGCGGGACGGATCGCCGCCTATCAGACGGGGAAAGGCCTGCTCTTTGTGCTGATTACGGCGAGCCTGTTCTTTCTCGCCTTGCGCGCGCGGCGCAGAGCTACCGATGCCCCGTTTGTGGACTCAATCGACGTTGCTGCGACGCGCTTCGGCACTGGCAGGATGATATATACGGTGATGGCTGCCGGGCTCATTCTGATTGCTGGCGCGATCGCGGTGCTCGCGTATGATATTTGGAGCGAGCGCGAACAGACGAAGGCAAGCGCCGAACGCAACACGCAAAACCTGGCACAGGTGATCGAAGCGCAAACGTTGCACGTATTTCGGGCGACGGACATCACGCTGGCGGATATCAATGATGCGCTCAAACTCATCGACGCGACCGGTACGGATCGCGACCGCCGCATCCACGCGCTGCTGCAACAAAGGTTACGGAGCCTGCCATTCGGCAGTGCGATATTTATCGTCGATAAAAATGGTATTCCGGTCCATGACAGCAGCGCGCTTCCCGCAAAGCGCGTGGATCTGTCAGATCGTCTCTATTTCACGAGCCAGCGCGACGATCCCGAACACGGACTGCATATCAGTGCGCCGCTCGTCAACCGCAGCGCAGGCGAACGCTTTATCGGCATCAGCAGGGCATGGACCGGAGACGACGGCGGGTTTCTCGGAGTGATTGTGGCGGCGCTCGAACCCGAGCAAATCGCGAAGCTTTATCACTCGATCGATATCGGCAATCGAGGCGCTGTCAGCCTGTTACTGCGCGATGGAACATTGCTGGCGCACGTGCCGCATGTTGAGTCGGTCATCGGCACCTCGTTTTCAGATCAATCTTTTTTGAACGACAGATTGCCGCGATCGGAGGCGGGCACTTTCCGCGCCCTAGGGCGTGTCGACGCCTTGCGTCGGATCAGCAGCTATCGCGCGGTGGCGGGATTGCCGCTCGTGGTCGTGGTCGGACTGAACGAGACCGAGGTGCTTTCCGACTGGCTGCACCGCACGCAAGTCGATGGGTTCGCCACTCTGGTGTTTGTGCTGAGCGTTATATTTTTGGTGGCGTTGCTTGTGGCGCAGCTGCGGCAGCGCGATCTGCTGACCGAAACATTAGGCGAGAGCGAATTCCGCTACCGCCACCTGTTCGAATCCAATCCGCATCCGATCTGGATTTATGACCTCAAAACGCTCAAGTTTCTGGCCGTCAATCAGACCGCGGTCGAGGATTACGGCTACACGCGCGCGGATTTCGACTCGATGACGATCAGGGATATTCGTCCGAGCGCTGATATTCCGAGGCTCGAACAATTCATACGGCAGATTGATTCTGATCGCCATGAACGCAGCGCTTGGCGTCACCGCAAGAAGGACGGCACTATTATCGATGTCGAGATTGTTTCGCTTCCTTTCAAATTTGGCGACAAGTCGGCCCGGCTGGTGCTGGCAAGCGATGTAACGGATCGCGTGCGCACTGAGAGAGCGTTGCGCGACAGCGAGGAACGGCTGCGCACCGTGACCGATAACGTTCCCGCGCTGATCGGTTACGTGGATTCCGCGCTGCGTTATCGCTACGTCAACAAGGTCTATGAAGAGTGGTATGGCGTGCCGATGGCAAATTATATCGGGCGCACCATGCAGGAGGTGATCGGTGAAGAATGGTATTTACGCACGCGACCGCAGCTCGAGGCGGTCCTTGCTGGCCATACGGTTACCACCGAGCGGCGCGCCGGCAGGAGCATTGTGGAGCGCTATGCGCGGTTCACCTATGCGCCGCACTTCGGCAACGACGGGAAAGTGATCGGCTTTTACGTCATGGCTTATGACATAACCGAGCGCCGTAAAGCCGAAGAGGCGATACATGAGTTGAACGTCGAGCTCGAGCGTCGTGTGCTCGAGCGCACGGCGCAGCTCGAGGCGGCGAACCGGGAGCTCGAAGCGTTCAGTTACTCGGTCTCGCATGACTTGCGTGCGCCGCTGCGCAGCATTGACGGCTTCAGCAAAGCATTGCTCGAGGACTACTTGCCCAAGCTTGGCGACGAGGGGAAGGATTTTCTGCATCGTATCCGCAACGCAAGCCAGCGCATGGGAGAGCTGATCGACGACTTGCTCGCGCTTTCGCGCGTCACGCGCAGCGAGATGGCGCGAGTGCCGGTTGATCTGAGTATGATCGCGGGCAAAATCACCGAAGAACTGAGGCGCGCCGAGCCGCAGCGGATTCTAGAGATCGCCATCGCCCCGGGTATGATTACGAATGCAGACCCAAATCTGATGCGCGTCTTGCTCGAGAACCTTCTCGATAACGCGTGGAAGTTCACAAGCCGCCGCGAGCTTGCCAAGATCGAGCTCGGTATGACCGAAAAAGACGGCGAGAAAGTGTATTTTGTGCGCGACAACGGCGCCGGGTTTAACATGGCGTACGCGGATAAGCTGTTCGGTGCGTTTCAGCGGCTGCATTCGGCACAGGAGTTTGCCGGCACCGGAATCGGTCTTGCCACCGTCAATCGAATTGTATTGCGCCATGGCGGTCGAGTGTGGGCGGAGGGTGAAGTCGACGTGGGCGCGACAATTTTCTTTGTACTAGCAGGCTGAAGCAGGCGGCATGATGCGTGACAATGAAAAGACTTAAAAAATGGAGCACGATATGGATCAGAAGACCATCCTGCTGGTCGAGGACAATGCGGACGATGAGGCGCTGACGTTGCGTGCGATCAGGAAGCATAATATCGCGAGCGAGGTCATGGTTGCGCGCGATGGCGCCGAGGCGCTGGAATATCTGTTCGCGGAAGGGCGCTACGTCGGGCGCGTGGAAGCTCACGATCCGACCGTGGTTCTGCTCGACCTTAAGTTGCCTAAAGTCGACGGCATAGAAGTGCTGCGCCGAGCACGCACCCATCCCCGCACGCGGCTGTTGCCGGTGGTCGTGCTTACGTCATCCAAGGAGGAGCAGGACATCCTCAACAGCTATAGCTCCGGCGCCAACAGCTATATCCGCAAGCCGGTGGATTACGACAAATTCATGGCTGCAGTCGGCTCGCTCGGCATGTATTGGCTGCTGCTGAACGAACGTCCTCCGCGAACTGAGAGGCGTACATGACGACTCCGTTACGCGCTTTGATCGTCGAGGATTCGGAGGACGACGCCGTACTGGTAGTGAATGAGCTCCGGCGCGGCGGCTACGACCCGCAATGGCTGCGCGTTGAGACCGCGCAGGCGTTGCAAAAAGCGCTGCATGAGCGGCAATGGGACGTCGTGATCTCGGATTACTCCCTGCCGGCGTTCAGCGGCTCGGCTGCGCTAGAGTTGACGAAATCCAGCGGCCTCGACATTCCATTCCTGATGGTTTCGGGGGTCGTCGGCGAAGAAACCGCGGTGGCTGCGATGAAGGCCGGCGCCCATGATTTTTTCGTAAAAGGCCACTTGAGCAGGCTGGTTGCAGCGATCGAGCGCGAACTTCGCGACGCCGCGGTCAGACGCAAGCAGCGCGAGGATGCGATCGCGCTGCGCGAAATGGAAGTGCGATTCAACGCCTTCATGAACAACATTCCGACGCCCGCGTGGATCAAGGACGAGAAGTTCCGCTATGTGTACGTCAACGCGCCGCTTGCGCAGCAATGGGGGCGCACGGTTGACGATTTGATCGGGTGCACGGATTTCGAAGTGATGCCGCGCGAGATCGCGCGCAGCCTGCGCGACCATGATACCCAGGTTCTGGTGTCGAATCAGATGCTGCACGCGCTGGAAACCATGCTGAATGCAGCGGGGCAGACGGCGATCTTTACGGTGCTCAAATTTCCGCTGCTTGATGCGGCCGGACGCAGGCACGTCGCAGGCGTCGGGCTTGACATCACCGAACGGGTTCGCGACAAAGAGCAGCTGGAGAACGCCAATCGCAGGTTACAGATGCTTTCGAGCAAAGTAATCGAAATCCAGGAACGGGAACGGCAGCATATTTCGCGCGGCCTGCACGATGACATCGGCCAGGCGCTGACCGCGGTGAAGCTTAATTTGGATGCTATGCGTTTACGCGTGGGCGCCGACCACGCCGGCGAAATCGATGACAGCTTGCGCATCGTCGCGGATATCCTGCAGCAGGTGCGCAGCCTGTCGCTCGACCTGCGTCCACCCCAGCTCGACGACCTCGGGCTTGCGGCCGCAGTACGGTGGTATATCGACCGCAAGGCCGCGGCCGCCGGACTCAAGGTCCGATTCCAATCCGGCATGCTGCCAGACCGCCTGCATCCCGACATCGAGACCGCGTGTTTTCGCATTGCGCAGGAAGCGATGACCAATGTGCTGCGGCACGCCGAGGCGCGCAATGTATGGGTCGATGTCAGGCGCAACGGCGAGCAGCTGCATCTGAGCCTGGGCGACGACGGGCGCGGCTTCGACGTTGCCGCCGCACGCCAGCGCGCGACTGAAGGCGCGAGTCTCGGACTGATCAATATGCAGGAACGAGCGTCGCTGGTCGGTGGGCGTATCGAGGTCACTTCACGTCCAGGACAGGGATCCGTCATCGACGTATTTCTTCCGAGTCTGCCGCGCATTATCACTGCGGCCGAAGACCATGCGAGTGTCGTCTGACGTTTAATGAACATGAGGCGAGCCTAGAAGCCATGCAGCAGCGGATCGACAAGCAACCACAAGCCATGCGCGTTCGGCGCCAGACCGTCGAGCATCCCTTTGGCACCATCAAGGACTGGATGGGCGCAACGCATTTCCTTACGAGGTCACTGGAACGCGTTAGAACGGAAATGAGCTTACATGTCCTCGCCTACAACCTGAAGCGGGTGATGAAGATCCTCGGAATCGGGACGCTGATGGCGGCAATGCAGCCCTAAAAGGGCCTCATTTCGTCAATCGCCAATCAAACTCTTCCTGCATCGGACGAAGTAGCGAACGCTACCCCTCAAGAGCCACTTTATCGGCTCCGATTGCAAGCGTTTCCGCACAGCCTCCGGCCAATTCGGCCGCTGGACATTTGATGACGAGTTAATCAGCGCTTCGGATTTGAGCGTCCGAAAAATTTCCGATGGCGCATTGACCCAGAAGGGCCGTTCGACCTTCGTTGCCATGAATGGCAGCTATCCGCGGCGGAGCCGCAGCTCGCCAATTCGCCGTGATATTCAGCTTGTCGTCCTGAGCGGTCACCTGTCGATTATTTTCTGTTACTTTTATTGGAAAGTCGTTCAGGCCACTTTTTCTTTTCGGTGTGAGATGGAGCCAGTGAAGCATGTTTACCGCTCTTTCCTGATAATCGACAATTCGAGCAGCTCAAAATCATTGAACGGTCATACTAAATAGCCCCCTTCACGAACGCCCGCGGTGCGACACCGAGCGAGCGTCGGAACATCGTCGAGAACGCGCTTGGGCTCTCGTAGCCCAAGTCCAGCGCTACCGTCGTTACGGGAGTGCCGCCCGCCAACCGCCGCACTGATTCAAGCAATCGAGCCTGCTGCTTCCAGCGCGCAAACGTAATTCCGGTCTCCTTAACAAAGCGCCGGTACAGAGTGCGCGCGCTGGTGTTCAGTGCGCTTGCGTCGAAGTCGCAGGGCCGCCGCGTGGAGAGGTCAGCGAGAATACGCTCGCAGAGCTCAGTAAGGTCTGGGCTCTCCGGCAGCGGCAGATCGAGGGCGCACCGCGGGAGCCGCCGGATCTCCGCCATTAGCAACTGCATGAGAAGGCCCTCGTCGCCGTATGCGTCGTAGCACATCGGCAGCGCCACGGCCCGTACGACCAGCTCGCGAAGAAGCGGTGTTACATTCAACACGACGCACGATGCGGGCATCCCTGCGGCCGAAACATCGTTAACGTACAGGCTGCGCATTTCGACGACGCCATACATCTGGAGCTCGTGTACGGTGCGCGAGGGCACCCACAGCGCGCGGCTCGGCGGAACGATCCATGCGCGGCGCGGCGTGCGCACCCTCATCGTTCCTTCGACTGCGAACATGAATTGCGCGCGGCCGTGCCAGTGCGGCTGGATGTAATGACGGTTCGGGTAGGACGAGCGCTTCGTCACGATCGCGCGGGAGCCGTCGCCTTCGACAGGGCTTTCGCTGATCAGGTCAATCGCAGCGTGGGAGAGAGCAAAAGTGAGAGCGTTGTCCATTTCGAGAGGATTGGGTGTTAAGCCTCGAAAGTAAGACCATTGTAGCTCAGATAGACTCCAGTGCTGTGGGTACATCAACACCTTCGGAATCTCGATCATTCCGTGCCATCTCCAAAGGAGAGACCCGGGCCGAAATCGACTGGTCTCGCACGGTCAGCGTTTTGCTGAACGTCGCTCACGGCATCGATCACATGTTCCTGCTGATCTTCGCTACCGCAGTCGGTTCAATCGCAGTCGACTTCGGCTACGCGAACTGGGAAGACCTCATGCCTTACGCGGTTGGCGCCTTCGCAATGTTCGGCCTCGCGGCGATCCCGGCTGGCCGCTTGGGCGACCTGTGGGGACGCCGCATCATGATGATCATATTCTTCGTCGGGATCGGCGCCGCGGCGTTGCTGACAGCGCTGACGCAAAACGCGTGGCAGCTAGCAGCGGGAATGGTGCTCATCGGCGTCTTTGCATCGATTTATCATCCCGTCGGTATTCCGATGCTGGTGCAAAACGCGCGCAATCCGGGCGCGGTGATCGGCGTCAACGGGCTCGCTGGCAATCTTGGCGTCGCCGTCGCCGCGCTCGTGACTGGTCTTCTCATCAAGTGGATAGGCTGGCGAGCAGCATTCGCCGTGCCGGGCATGCTCGCGATCGTGTGCGGTATCGTCTTCGCGATGACGTGCCCGCATGAAACCGAACCGCCGTCGAAGCGAAAAGGCAAAGCCAAAGTGGTACTCACGCCGGTTATGCGCGTGCGTGCGTTCACGGTGATGACCGCGGCGGCGGTGGCGAGCAGTCTTCTTTTCAACTTCACCACCAATGGCAATTCGCAGCTTCTCTCCCAGGGTTTTCGCGGCGTGCTCGAAGACCCGGCGCTGCTCGGCGCGCTCCTCGCGTTGATCTATACCATTGCGTCGTTCGCGCAGATTGTCGTCGGGCGGCTGATCGACCACATGCCGTTCAAGCCGCTCCAGCTGTGGATGTCAGTGGCACAGGTGCCGCTACTTATCCTCGCAGCGCATATGGAATCCTGGGGACTTTTCGCCGCGTTGCTGCTCGTCATGATTTTCGTGTTCGGCTCGATCCCGTTCACCGATGCGATGATCGTGCGCTACGTCGACGACCGGCTGCGCTCGCGCGTGGCCGGGATGCGCCTGAGCGTTGCGTTCGGCATCAGCTCGCTCGCAGTGTGGTTGCTTGGGCCTATGGTGAAAGGGATGGGGTTCTCCATGGCGCTCTGGGTTATGGCAGGCGTTGCGGCAGTCAAGGCGGCAATCGTGTTACTACTGCCGGACGAACGCGATACTGGGGTAGTCGAAGTGGCGCGGACGAGTTGATTTATAGTTGTGGCATTTGCCGTCCGTTGTAATACGGCTGCGGACAGGCGACCGGCGCCGCCGCCCGCGAGATATTACCGCCGATCCTGGTGCGCTCCGCAAGCTTCGTTAGCATCGCGACCGGGCCGCGAATGGAGCCGAATACTCCGTGCTGAAGCTAACCTCATCGAGCAGCGCGAAGTGTCCCGACATCGTCCCGCCGCTTTACGAACCAGTGCTGTCGATCGTCGACTCTGAGCATTTCAAGCTGCGTGGCTTTGAACGACTGGGGATTGGAG
>DASYSI010000106.1:0-10473 GCA_036003485.1 Burkholderiales bacterium
GCGCAAGAACGGGAATGTGGTGTGGATTGCGCCGCGTGATGAGCTTGCAACCAAGGAAAAGCTTGCGCTCGAATCCCAGGCGCAGATCGCCGATCTCGAGCCGATCCGCACCGAGTCGTTCCAATTGAATTACCAGAAAGCCGAGGCATTCCAGAATATCCTCGCCAACAAAGACCAGCGCATACTGTCCAAGCGCGGCAGCGCGGTGGTTGATCCGCGTACCAATACCTTATTTGTGCAGGATACGCCTTCGCGGCTCGAATCGGTCCGTGCGCTGATTCGCAAGATCGACGTTCCTGTGCGGCAGGTGATGATCGAGGCGCGCATTGTCGAAGCATCTGATACCTTCAGCCGCAATCTGGGTGCGCGGCTCGGCGTGAATCAACGTCAAGGCGACAGTATTCTCAACAGTTCGAATCGGTTTGTGGTCGGAGGAAATCTCGATTCAACCGGTTTCAATACCGCTCAAATTGCGACCCCACTACCAAACGTTGGCGGTGCGGCGGGGACCTTCAATCAGACACTCGGGGTGAACTTGCCGGCGCTAGGCCTTGCGGGCTCCAATCCCGGTGTATTTTCTCTGATACTGTTCAACGAGGGGCTGACGCGTTTCCTCAACATGGAGGTTACGGCGCTCCAGGCGGACGGCAAGGGCAAGATTATCTCGAGCCCGCGCGTCATCACTGCCGACCAGGTCGAGGCAACCATCGAGCAGGGCACGGAGATCCCCTATCAGCAGGCGACTTCAAGCGGCGCGACCAGTGTCGCGTTCAAAAAAGCGACGCTATCGCTCAAGGTGAAGCCGCAGATCACGCCGGACGACAATATCATTATGGATCTCAACGTCCATAAAGACAGCGTCGGTCAAGTAACAACCGCCGGGCCATCGATCGACACCAAGCAGATTGCCACTTCAGTGCTGGTGCAAAATGGAGGCACGGTGGTGATCGGTGGAATTTACTCCCAAACCGAGTCTGACAACACCACCAAGGTGCCAGTGCTGGGTGACGTGCCGTATATCGGGTTTCTGTTCCGCAACAACTCCAAGGTTGACAACAAGAATGAACTGCTCATATTCATCAGCCCGCGCATTATCAAGAGCAGCGTGACGTTGCGATAAGCGCTTAGTCGACTGTCTCATCTCAACGGCCGGGGTACTCCCCGGCCGTTTTATTGCGGCTTGCAGCTCGTCGAGCGTTGCGCAGTGTGTCCCCGGTTTCACGCTACAATCGGGGTCATGATCAACGAACTCAGCTCAACGCAGCCGGCGCTGACAGTGCCGGGAAACATCTACCTCATCGGCCTGATGGGCGCCGGCAAGACTTCGGTCGGCCGCCTGCTGGCCAGGCATTTCGAAAAGACTTTCTACGACTGCGACCACGAAATAGAGCGCCGCACGGGCGTAAAGATCTCCGTGATTTTCGAAATCGAAGGCGAGCTGGGATTCCGCGCGCGCGAATCGACCGTTCTGCGCGAGCTTGTGGGCTTGAATGATATTGTGCTCGCCACCGGCGGTGGAGCGATCTTACGCGAGGAAAATCGCCACTTGCTCAGGCAACATGGCACCGTTGTCTATCTGCGCGCATCACTCGAAGACTTGTGGCAGCGCACGCGGCATGACCGCAACCGCCCACTGCTGCAAACAATCGACCCACGGGTAAAACTCGAGCAGCTATTCATTCAACGCGACCCGTTATATCGCGAAGTCGCAACGCTGACCGTCGATACCGGCAATCAAAGCCTGCGCAGCCTCGCGCACCGGCTTGAACAGCGTTTATGCGAGCACTTTCGGCAGGCCGATCAGACGCACCGAGGCGTCGTCTGACGCGCATTGCACGGCATGCAAACAGTCCGAGTCGCGCTGGCAGATCGTAGCTATCCGATTTACATCGGCGAGCGGCTGCTCGCGCGCGCCGAACTGCTGATACAGCATATGCCGCAGCGGCGCGCCGCGTTGATCACCGATAGCGTGGTGGCGCCGCTTTATCTCGAGGCGTTTGCCCGGACGCTGGCCGCCGCCGGCGTCAATGTGACTTCCGTAGTCGTGCCCACAGGCGAGCAGCACAAGGACTGGGGTACGCTGAATACGATATTTGATGCATTGCTGGCGAATCGCTGTGAGCGTAAAACCACGTTGATCGCGCTCGGCGGCGGCGTCATCGGCGATCTCACTGGATTTGCCGCCGCTACTTATCTGCGCGGCGTACCTTTTATTCAGGTGCCGACAACATTGCTCGCGCAAGTCGATTCCTCGGTCGGCGGCAAGACCGCGATCAATCATCCGCAAGGCAAGAATATGATCGGCGCGTTTTATCAGCCGCTCGCGGTGCTCGCGGACACGACCACGCTCAACTCCTTGCCGCAGCGTGAGGTCAGTGCAGGCCTTGCCGAAGTGATCAAGTATGGGCTAATCCGCGATTCGGCATTCTTTGCGTGGCTCGAAAGTAACGTCGACGCGCTCATCGCGCGAGATGCGGCCGCTTTGGCCTACGCGATTCAGCGCTCGTGCGAAAACAAAGCCGAAGTCGTGGCCGCCGACGAGCGCGAGGAGAGCGGCGCGCGCGCGCAGTTGAATCTCGGTCATACCTTCGGACATGCGATCGAAGCCGGTCTCGGCTTTGGCGTCTGGCTGCATGGCGAAGCGGTCGCTGCAGGCATGGTGATCGCTGCGCGTGTGTCGCAGCACATGGGCCTGATCAGAGCCGACGAAGTTGCGCGCATAGAAACATTGCTGGAACGCGCCCGCCTGCCCATAGCCGCCCCCGACCTTGGCCTCGCGCGTTACATGCAGCTGATGGGCACAGATAAGAAAGTAGAAGGCGGCAAAATCCGCTTTATCCTGCTGCGGGGTATCGGTTCGGCCTTCCTCACTGCCGACGTTCCGCACAGCGCGCTTGCTGCCGCGCTCACCGCCTCGGTCAAACATGACTGAATTGGCGCCGTACGCGGTTGGCCCGCATAACACGCGCGGCCGTGTCCGCCGCGAGGCGCCGCCGGTCGGCCGCAGCGAGTTCCAGCGTGACCGCGATCGCATTATTCACTCGACGGCGTTCCGACGACTCGAATATAAGACCCAGGTTTTTGTCAACCATGAAGGTGACCTGTTCCGCACGCGGCTCACGCATAGCCTCGAAGTCGCGCAAATCGCGCGATCGGTGGCGCGCAACCTACAGCTCAACGAAGATCTGACCGAAGCAATTTCGCTGGCGCATGACCTTGGCCATACCCCATTTGGCCACGCAGGGCAGGATGCACTCCATCGCTGTATGAGCCTGCGCGGCGGCTTCGAGCATAATCTTCAATCGTTGCGCGTGGTTGATTTGCTCGAACAACGGTACGCCGCGTTTGATGGCCTCAATTTATGCTTTGAAACGCGCGAGGGCATTCTCAAGCACTGTTCGCTAAAAAACGCGCGTCGGCTCGGCGCTGTCGGCGCACGCTTCTTGAAGCGGCGCAGACCGTCGCTCGAAGCCCAGCTTGCCAATCACGCCGATGAGATCGCCTACAATAATCATGACGTCGATGACGGCCTGCGCTCCGGCCTGCTTGGCATCGAGCAACTTGCCCAAGTTGATATTTTCGCGCGTCATATGAAACAAGTGTTGCGCGAGTATCCGAAGCTCGACGGACGACGGCTGGTGCACGAAACCGTGCGCCGCATGATCAGCACCCTCGTGGTGGATCTGACTCGTCAGACCGCCAAGAATATCAAAATGCATGCTCCATGCAGCGTTGAAGACGTACGCGCGGCGCCACCGCTCGTCGCTCACAGCGCCCCGATACTGCGCCAGCAGAAGGTCCTGAAGCAATTTCTGCGGCACAATCTATACCAACACCATCAGGTTGCGCGCATGACCAATAAAGCGCGGCGCATAGTGAGCGACCTATTCAATGCGTTTAATGCCGAGCCCCGTCTTCTGCCACCGCAATATTACGCGCAGGCTCAAACTGACCTGACGCGCACCATCGCCGACTATATCGCTGGAATGACCGATCGTTATGCAATACGCGAATACCGGCGGCTGTTTGCGGTCGAGGAAATCTGACCCCTTAATTTTTGCAGCGCAGCATCGCAAACCCTTTTCTTTCGCTAAAGTCCGGAATTTCCACGGTTTTTCAAGGCCTTGAAGTCTTTGCTTTAAGACGGTATATTCATTAAGTTTCGCCCATGCTTTGCTAATCGAGCTCGTGACGTGATTGAGCCGACTTTTTTTGACCCGAGAGGTGTACGCATGTTGCCTCCTTCAGCCCAAGGGATGTACGACCCCGCCAACGAACACGACGCGTGCGGCGTCGGGTTTGTCGCGCATATTAAAGGCAAGAAATCACACTCGATCGTTGAGCAGGGTCTCACCATCCTGAAAAACCTCAATCATCGCGGCGCGGTGGGGGCCGACCCCAAAGCCTCGGACGGCGCAGGCATACTGCTCCAGATTCCGGATAGGTTTTTCCGCGAAGAGCTGGACAAGCAGGGATTAATCCTCCCGCCCGTGGGGCAGTACGGCGTTGGCATGGTATTCCTGCCGCGCGACCCGGCTTCACGCTTCGCGTGCGAATACGAGATCGAGCGTGCAATCAAGGACGAAGGTCAGGCGCTGCTCGGCTGGCGCGACGTGCCGACGGACAACTCCGACCTCGGCGAGTCGGTAAAGCTGATCGAGCCAGTAATCAGGCAGGTGTTTGTCGGGCGCGGTTCGGGGGTTATGGTCACCGATGCCCTCGAGCGCAAGCTCTACGTCATACGCAAAAGCTCGGGACACGCGATCCAGGCGCTCAAACTCGCGCATGGCAAGGAATTTTATGTGCCGTCGATGTCTGCGCGCACCGTAGTCTACAAGGGCATGCTGCTCGCCGGCCAAGTCGGCACTTATTATAAGGATCTGCAGGATCCGCGTGTCGTGTCTGCGCTCGCGCTCGTGCATCAGCGCTTTTCGACCAATACTTTCCCGTCGTGGGATTTGGCGCATCCGTTCCGGATGATCTGCCATAACGGCGAGATCAACACGGTGCGCGGCAACGTCAACTGGATTCGCGCGCGCCAGGGCGCAATCTCGAGCCCGATCCTGGGTCGCGATCTTGGCAAGCTATGGCCGCTGATTTATGACGGTCAATCCGATTCAGCGTCATTCGACAACGCACTTGAGCTGCTCGTGATGAGCGGCTACTCGGTAGCTCATGCAATGATGATGATGATCCCGGAGGCGTGGGAAAGCCATACGCTGATGGATGCCAACCGACGCGCGTTCTATGAATATCACGCGGCGATGATGGAGCCTTGGGACGGGCCGGCATCAATCGCCTTTACCGACGGCCGCCAGATTGGCGCCACGCTCGACCGCAACGGGCTGCGCCCGGCGCGCTACATTGTGACCGACGACGATCTTGTAATCATGGGCTCGGAATGCGGTTGCCTGCCGATTCCCGAAGAAAAGATCATCAAGAAATGGCGCTTGCAGCCGGGCAAGATGTTCCTGGTCGATCTGGAGAAGGGCCGCATCGTCGACGACAAAGAGCTCAAGGACACGCTCGCTAGTGCCAAGCCTTACGGGGAGTGGATCGAGCGCATTCGCGTCAAGCTCGATGAGGTCGAGAGCGACAAGCAGCAGCCGGAGCGATCGGTCGTGACGCTGCTCGACCGCCAGCAGGCTTTCGGCTATACGCAGGAGGACATCAAGTTCCTGATGACGCCCATGGCGGTAAACGGCGAGGAGTCGGTTGGCTCGATGGGCAATGACTCGCCGCTGGCAGTGCTGTCGGACAAAAACAAAACTTTGTATCACTACTTCAAGCAACTGTTCGCGCAGGTCACGAATCCGCCGATCGATCCGATCCGTGAGGAGCTGGTGATGTCGCTGGTATCGTTCATCGGCCCGAAGCCGAATCTGCTCGGTATCGACGAAACGAATCCGCCGATCAGGTTGGAAGTCAGCCAACCCGTGCTCGATTTCTTTGAAATGGAGAAGATCCGCCATATCGAGCGCTACACCGAAGGTAAATTCAAGTGCTGCGAGCTCGACATCTGCTACCCCGTCGCCTGGGGCAAACAGGCGATCGAAGCGCGGCTTGCATCGCTGCGCGCGCAGGCCGAGGATGCGGTGCGCAGCGGCTTCTCGATACTGATCATTTCCGACCGCAAGCTCGATCGCGACCACATCGCCATTCCGGCGCTGCTTGCGCTATCGGCAATCCACCAGCATTTGGTTGCCAACGGTCTGCGCACCTCGACCGGTCTGGTTGTCGAGACCGGCTCGGCGCGCGAAGTGCACCACTTCGCGCTCCTTGGCAGCTACGGTGCGGAGGCAACGCATCCGTATCTCGCGCTCGAGACCCTGCTCGATCTCGCGCAACACGGCCAGCTCGGATCGGGAGTAGACGGCAGGAAAGCGATCAAGAACTTCGTCAAGGCGACGGGAAAGGGGCTCAGAAAGGTAATGTCCAAAATGGGCATTTCGACCTATATGTCCTACACCGGCGCGCAAATTTTCGAGGCGGTCGGATTGTCGCGTATGCTGATCGACAAGTACTTCGCTGGCACCACATCGAATGTCGAAGGCATCGGAGTCTTCGAAGTTGCCGAGGAAGCGATTCGCATCCACCAAGCCGCATTCAGCACCGACCCGGTGCTGGCGAACGCGCTCGACGCCGGCGGCGAATACGCTTTTCGCGTGCGCGGCGAGGAACACATGTGGACGCCGGATGCGGTAGCCAAGCTGCAGCACTCGACGACCGCGAAGTCGTATTCCACGTACAAGGAATATGCGCGCATCATCGACGACCAGTCGCAGCGGCACATGACATTCCGGGGACTGTTTGAATTCCGCTTCGGGCAGTGCAAGCCGATTCCACTCGACGCGGTAGAACCTGCCGCCGAAATCGTGAAGCGCTTCTCGACCGGCGCAATGTCACTCGGCTCGATCTCGACCGAAGCGCATACTACGCTCGCGATCGCGATGAATCGCATCGGCGGCAAGTCGAATACCGGCGAAGGCGGCGAGGACCGCCGCCGCTACGAGCCGGTCAAAGCCGGCGAAACGCTCCTTTCACGCCTCGGTAAAAGCCGTGTCGAGCGCGATATCGAGCTCAACGAAGGCGACTTGCTCAAGTCGAAGATCAAGCAGGTCGCGAGCGGCCGCTTCGGTGTGACTGCGGAGTACCTTGCTTCCGCCGAGCAGATCCAGATCAAGATGGCTCAAGGTGCGAAGCCCGGCGAAGGTGGACAGTTGCCGGGTCGCAAGGTATCCGAGTACATCGCCGAGATACGTTACGCCACGCCCGGGGTGGAACTGATCAGTCCGCCGCCGCATCACGACATTTACTCGATCGAGGACTTGGCGCAGTTGATCCACGACCTGAAAAACGCCAATTCGCGCGCTTCGATCAGCGTCAAGCTGGTGTCGGAAATCGGCGTCGGCACTGTCGCTGCGGGCGTTGCCAAAGCGAAGTCCGACCACGTCACCATCTCCGGCCACGACGGCGGAACCGGGGCAAGCCCGTGGTCGTCGATCAAACACGCGGGGACGCCATGGGAACTGGGGCTTGCCGAGACGCAGCAAACGCTGGTTCTCAACCGCCTGCGCGGCCGTATTACGGTGCAGGTCGATGGCCAGATCAAGACCGGCCGTGACGTGGTCGTGGGCGCGATCCTTGGAGCCGACGAGTTCGGCTTCGCGACCGCGCCGCTGGTTGCCGCGGGCTGCATCATGATGCGCAAATGCCATTTGAACACCTGCCCGGTGGGCGTCGCGACCCAGGATCCGGTGCTGCGAAAACGGTTCACCGGCAAGCCGGAGTACGTGATCAACTATTTCTTTTTCGTCGCCGAAGAGGTGCGCGAGTTGATGGCGTGCCTCGGCATCCGCACATTCAACGAGCTCATTGGCCGCACCGATCTACTCGACACGAAGGCGGGCATCGAGCACTGGAAAGCCCGGGGCTTGGACTTCTCGAAAATCTTTTATCAGCCGAAAATGCCGGCTGAGGTTGCGCGGTTTAACTGCGAAAAACAGGATCACGGCCTCGAAAAAGCGCTCGACCATCGCTTGATAGAGCTCTCAGCATCGGCGCTCGAGCGGGGCGATCAAGTAACAATTGAGATGCCGATCCGCAATGTCAATCGCACCGTTGGCACGATGCTCTCGGGCGAAATCGCGCGGCGTTACGGTCACGAAGGGCTGCCCGATGGCACGATCCACATCCGCTTTGCCGGCTCGGCCGGACAGAGCCTGGGCGCGTTCCTCGCCAAAGGAGTGACTCTCGATCTGATCGGTGATACCAACGACTACTGCGGCAAGGGCCTTTCGGGCGGACGCATCACCGTGCAGCCGTCGCCCAAGTTCCGCGGCGAGCCGGCGCAAAACATCATCACCGGCAACGTCGTACTCTACGGCGCGATCGCGGGAGAGGCTTATTTCCGCGGCGTCGCCGGCGAGCGCTTCGCGGTTCGCAATTCCGGCGCACAAGCGGTGGTCGAAGGCGTCGGCGACCACGGCTGCGAATATATGACCGGCGGAACCGTGGTCGTGCTTGGCGCGACCGGCCGCAATTTCGCGGCGGGCATGTCGGGCGGCATCGCGTATGTACTCGATGCAAACGGCGAGTTCAATAAATACTGCAATCTGGCGATGGTTGAGCTTGAGCCGGTATTGTCAGAGTCCGAACAGGCGGCAAAAGTCGACCGCGATATTTGGCATTTCGGCCTCGCTGACGAAGCCGTATTGAGAGGGTTGATCGAGAATCATGCACGTTATACCGGCAGCAGCCTGGCGCGTGAGATCCTGCAGCAATGGGGCATTAACCGGCCACGGTTCATCAAGGTTTTCCCGAAAGAATACAGACGCGCGCTCGCAGAGCTCGCCACCGCCGGCCGCAAGGCCGCAGCGTGAGTGTGACCTAAGCGGGACAGCGCAGACCCATGGGCAAAATTACCGGTTTTTTGGAGTATCGGCGCTTGCAGGAGGCAAGCGACGATAAGGAGTCGCGCAAGAAACATTACCACGAGTTCATCCATCGTCTGACCGACGACGAAGCAAAAGTTCAGGGTGCGCGCTGCATGGACTGCGGCATCCCATTCTGCATGACCGGCTGCCCGGTCAACAACATCATTCCCGACTTCAATGATCTCGTATACGAGCAGGACTGGAAAAGCGCGATCGAGTCGCTGCATTCGACCAACAATTTTCCCGAGTTCACCGGACGCGTCTGTCCGGCGCCGTGTGAAGAAGCGTGTACGCTACGAATCAACGACGATCCGGTCGGGATCAAATCGATTGAGCATGCGATCATCGACAAAGCGTGGGCCGAAGACTGGGTCAAGCCGCAACCGCCGCCCGTGCGGAGTGGTAGGCGTGTTGCGGTGATTGGCTCGGGCCCGGCGGGACTCGCGTGTGCGCAGCAGCTCGCGCGCACCGGCCACAGCGTTGTCGTGTTCGAGAAAAACGACCGGATTGGTGGATTGCTGCGCTACGGCATACCCGATTTTAAAATGGAGAAGTGGCTGATAGACCGTCGGCTGGAACAGATGCAAGCCGAGGGCGTCGAGTTCAAGATCAATCATATGGTCGGCACGGCGCCGGTGGGCGCCGGAAATGGGCCTGCCACCGTCCTCGATGTCGCGACCATCGTCGACGAATTCGATGCGATCGTGCTCGCCGGTGGTGCCGAGCAGCCGCGTGATCTGCCCGTCGCCGGGCGCGCGCTGGACGGCATCCACTACGCGATGGATTTTCTACCGCTGCAGAATCGCCGCGTCGCCGGCGATCAGGAAATCAAGAATTTATGGGCAACCGGCAAGCACGTTGTCATCATCGGTGGCGGCGACACCGGTTCCGATTGTGTCGGCACTTCCAATCGCCACGGCGCTGCTTCCATCACGCAATTCGAGCTGTTGCCGATGCCGCCTGACGTCGACAAAAATCCAGTGTGGCCGTACTGGCCGCAGCGGCTGCGCACTTCGTCATCCCATGAGGAAGGCGCCAAACGCGATTGGGCGGTCGCGACCAAGCGCTTCGAGGGCAAGAACGGTAAAGTTGAGAAGCTAGTCGCGGCACGCATCGAGCAAAAAAACGGCAAGATGCAGGAAATCTCAGGTTCAGAATTTGAAATTCAGGCCGATCTTGTGTTGCTCGCGATGGGTTTCGTGTCCCCGGTGCCGTCGATGCTCGACGTTTTCGGCGTGGAGAAAGACGCGCGCGGCAACGCCAAAGCCACAACCGACGGACAAGGTTGTTACGCGACCTCGGTGCCAAAGGTTTTCGCAGCCGGCGATATGCGCCGCGGCCAGTCACTTATCGTGTGGGCGATCCGCGAAGGCCGCCAGTGTGCGCGCGCGGTTGACGAATTTCTGATGGGGTCTTCGGTATTGCCGCGATAACGCGGCAATACCTTGCCCTTGGCGGCATAAACGAACAGGGGGCGTTCCGGCGCCCCCCGTAACCCCCCGTCGGAGCCGACTTGCGGTCGGCAATAAAGCGGGGG
>DASYSI010000107.1:0-7442 GCA_036003485.1 Burkholderiales bacterium
GACGTTGAAGATCCACAGCAGGTGCTGCCACGGCACCGACAGCGACGGCGCGCCGCCGGCGTCGAGCCGGTCGAAGCGGTTCTTCCACGTTTGCCAGTAGTCCCATTGCGCGCCCCACGCGACGCAGCACGCAAAGCGCTGCTCGAACGCCGCGGCGCGCGGCGCATAGTATCCGCCGAGGCTGATTGCCATGATGCCGATGCGTTTGCGGTCGAACTCGGAGCGGTTGGCGAGGTATTCGTACGCCGCCGTGCCGTAGCGCTCGGTTTCGTGGTGCAGATACTGGCCGCGGAAGCGCACGGCCTCGCCGTTGCCCGGGCCGTCGACGATCAGACACGCAATGCCGCGCGCAGCCAAATCCGGCACACCTTTGAAGTACTGAATCTCTTTCGTGATGTCGAAACCGTCGAAAAACACCATCACCGGAACCGGGCCGCTGCGCCCCGGCAGTGGATCGGCGTGCACCAGAATCCCGGGCAGCGACGCACCTTCGTACGGTATCTCGACGTGCTCGATGCGCGGGCGCCGCATGCGCTTCGCCGCATCGCGGAAACATTCGACGCCGCGACGGTAAGCATCGAGCCCTGCGGACTTCGGCTGCAGGAAGCGCTCGCCGACGTGGTAGTAGTTGGCCGCGCGCAAAAGATAAGTCGCGGCGCTTGCGCCGTGGCCTTCGGCGAGCAGCTTGCGGCCGTTTTGCTCGACCGTTTCGGCTTCGCGCGCCCACTCGCGAAACCACGCGGTGTCGTCGCCGATGTGCGAGCGCAAACGCAGGCCGATGCGATGAACTTCGCCGATCTCGGCTCCGCCCCACGGCGCCGCATTGAGCCCGATCAGCATACCGTGCGACCAGCGGTAGTCCTCGGGGAAATACGTGTATGACAGATCGTCATTCGACATCTTGCGTTCCTTTCCCTCTTATTTTTTTGGCGGGATGATCGGCAGCAGCAGATAAGATGCTGTGTCGCCGCCGGTGTAGACCGTGTTTTGGGCGCCCGCGTTGTACTCGGCATGATAGTGCGTGTAAGGCGCGCTGCCGACGCCGTCGCGCGGCTGAATATCGATACGCAGCATATGGCCTTTTTTGACCACGATCGAGGTCGGCCAAATCTCGATGTCGCACTCGACGATTTCGCCGGGCTTGAGCCACCAGCGTTCGTCGTGTGCATGATAAGGGCGGTACGGCAGCGAGTGCGTGGCGTCGAGCTTACGATGCGACGCGCGCAGCCAGCCTTTGGTCAGGCACGGCACCGGCTGCCCATGCTGGCCGACCTCGCATACGTCCGCGCCGTCGGGACCGATGTTGCGCACCGTTACGAAAATATCCATGTCCTCCGACGTGCTCGACACCCACAGTTTCATCGCGAGCGGGCCGGTCACTTCGGTATCCTGCGGCAGAGGCTCGGTTTCGAACGAGACACCGCTGCGTCCCACATTGCCGTGAGTGGTCGACAGCGACGAGCCCGACGCGACTCCGGCTTTGGTTACGCTGCTCGCGGCATAGGTTAGCCTGCCCGACTTCGTCGGCGCGGTTGGCACGAATTTGCCCTCGGTCGCATGCGCATCGCCCGACGGCTCACGCTCGGCGTTCAGATACAATTTGGTCCATTGCGTGCGCGCGAGCGGCCATTCGTTCTCGGTGCGGAAAGGGTAGCGCTCGGGGCTGCCGCCGGTGCGGATTTCGAGTTTCACCGGAGGCTCGTCCATGATGCCGGTGTCGATATCTTTCAGCCAATGATCGAACCATCGCAGCTGATCCATGCGGCCTTCTTCCGAATGAAACGGATGGAAGTGCGTGCCGGTATGAATCCTGAGTTTCTTGTGCTTTGAAGCGGCGCGCATATAGGCCTCGGTATTGCCGCGCAAATGCATCGAGAAGCCGCCCCAGTTGCCGACGCTGTAAACGGGCAGCGTGATTTTGTCCCACTGCGCGCCGTTCTGGCGCCAGTAGTGCGAATCGAGATCGTGGCTCATGTACTGCCACATCATGTCGTTGTGAAACGAATCGGGGTTGTAGCTGCGCGGGTTGCCGAGCAGGTGATGCGCGGTATGCGTGAGCCACCAGTTGCCGATAAAGCCGAGCGCGAAAATACCGCCGTGATAAGCCTGATCGCGGTACTGATCGGCGCGGCCTTCCCACGGCATGATCGCTTTCAGCGACGGTGGCTGCAGATTGGCAAGCCGCCATTGCGAGCTCGCATGATAGGAGATGCCGAGTGTGCCGATATTGCCCGAACACCACGCTTGTTTTGCGATCCATTCGACAGCGTCGTAGAAATCGAGCGCTTCCTGATGCGAGCTCGGCTCCGAGCTGCCGGGCGATTTACCCGCGCCGCGCGCATCCACGCGCACACAGGCGTAGCCGCGCGGACACCACCACAGCGGATTGACCGTTTCCCAGTTCATGTACGGATTGGCTTTTTCGTCGAGGTCCTCCGGCGGCACCCACAGCTTGTCTTTCTGATAGACGCTGATGTTCATGATCGCGGGAAAGCGCTCGGACGCGCCGTCCGGACGGAAAATATCGGCGTAGAGCAGTGTTCCGTCTCGCAGCGGAATCTTGATGTCTTTTTCGACGATCATCTTATAATCGCGCGGCTGCGATACTTGGGCGAATGCTGCGGCCATGCTGAGCTCCGGATCTTTGCAGTGGGAGGGCATCGTTATAAGGTAGCGGCCGGCAATCCGTCAATGAGTTTGGCGCGGACAGGCGGGGTTCCGGGGTTACGACCGGAGCGGCTGCGGTTACAATATTGAAGCAGATTATTTTCAGTCACGAGCGGTCAACAGGGAGAACGGCGATGCCTCACGCAATCCGGCTTTATGAAAATGGCGGTCCCGAGAAAATGCAATGGGAAGAGGTCGAAGTTGGCGCTCCAGGTCCCGGTCAGGTGCGGGTGCGCAATACCGCGGTCGGCCTTAACTTTATCGACACCTATCACCGCAGCGGCCTCTACCCGATGCAGTTGCCGCTTACGCTCGGCATGGAGGGCGCAGGTGTAGTCGAGGCGGTCGGACCCAAAGTCAAAGAGTTCAAGGCCGGCGACCGCGTCGCGTATGCGAACCCTGTGGGCGCGTATGCCGACGTGCTGCTACGTCCGGCGGAGCGGCTGGTCAAGATTCCCGCCGGCATCGACGACAAGATTGCTGCCGCGATCATGCTCAAAGGCATGACGGCCGGATATCTGATCCGCCGCACGTACAAAGTCAAGCCAGGCGACACCATACTGTTGCACGCCGCGGCCGGCGGTGTGGGCCAGATCCTGAGTCAATGGGCGAAATCGCTCGGCGCGACCGTGATCGGCACAGTCGGAAACGATGCGAAAGCCGCGCTTGCGAAAAAGGCGGGCTGCAAGCATGTGATCGTGACTTCCAAAGAAAGTTTTGTCGCGCGCGTCAAGGAAATCACCAAAGGCGCCGGCGTGCCGGTCGTCTATGACGGCATCGGCAAAGATACTTTTATGGATTCGATCGATTGCCTGGCGCCGCGCGGCATGATGGTCAGCTTCGGCAACGCTTCGGGCGCAGTGACTCAGTTCAATCCGGGAATTCTCGCGCAGAAAGGTTCGCTGTTCCTGACGCGGCCGACGCTCGTCAATTACACTGCGAGCCGCGATGACCTGGTGCAGGCCGCGCGCGAGTTGTTCGCAGTGATCAAGAAAAAAGCCGTCAGGATTTCGATCAATCAAACTTATCCGCTGCGCGAAGCTGCGCAGGCGCATCGCGACCTCGAGGCGCGCAAAACAACCGGCTGCACGATTCTGCTGCCTTGATTCGGGAGGAAAACGTGAGATTATTTCGCTATGGTTTGATCGCGTGCGCGGCTGCGGCGGTACTTTCAGCCGGCAGCGCGTTGGCTCAATCCGATTATCCAAACCGGTCGATCCGGCTCGTGCTCGGTTTCCCGCCGGGTGGCATTTCCGACGTGCTGGCGCGCGCGATCGGCGCCAAACTGTCGGCGAACCTCGGCCACCAGGTCGTGATCGATAACCGTCCCGGCGCTGGCACCACGATTGCATCCGACATCGTCGCCAAGTCGGCACCCGATGGCTACACGCTGTTCATGCAGGACATGACGACGCATGCGATCAACGCAAGCCTTTACAAGAAGCTGCCGTACGACACGGTCAAGGACTTCACGCCGATCTCACTGGTTGCGTCGAGCGCGCTGATGCTGGTCGTGCACCCGTCGCTGCCCGCGAAATCGGTGAAGGAGCTGATCGCGCTCGCGAAGTCCAGGCCGGGGCAGATCGTCTACGCCTCGTCTGGAAACGGCACGATCCTGCATCTGGCGGGCGAAACCTTCAAGTCGATGGCCGGCATCGATATGATCCACGTGCCGTACAAAGGCAGCGCACAGGCGGTGCAGGCGCTGCTCGCGGGCGAGGTCGCGCTGACGTTTTCAACCATGCCGCCGGCGCTGCCGCAGGTCAAAGCAGGCAAGCTGCGCGCGCTCGGTGTGACCACGCTCAAACGCAATGCGGCCGCACCCGAAGTGCCGACGATAAGCGAGGCCGGACTCAAAGGTTTCGATGTCGTGCTCTATAGCGGCGTGCTCGGCCCGGCGGGGATGCCTGCTGCGGTCGTCAACAAGCTCAACAGCGAACTCGCGAAAGCGGTCAACGCCCCCGAAGTGAAAACTACCTACGCCAGCCTTGGCGTCGATGCGCTCACCGATACGCCCACGGAGTTTGCCGCGCATATCGCCGCTGAAATCGCCAAGCTCGGCAAAGCAGTTCGTGCGGCCGGCGCGCACGTCGATTGACCCATGCACACAAGAGAGTTCTCTGAAATGACATCGACCACGTTGCCGCGCCATGCTCGTTACGACTATTCGCCAATCACCGAGCGCAAGGATTACAGCTGGCCCGGTGGCAGGCGGCTTGCTTTCTGCGTCACCACCAACATCGAGTGCTTCGCGTTCGGCAAGGGACGCGGACACGATAACGCGAAGCACGGCGAGCCGCAGACGCACCGCAACTACGCGTGGCGCGACTACGGCAACCGCGTCGGCATCTGGCGGTTTTTCGACCTGTTCGATCAGTTCAAGCTGCCGGCGGCGCACAACACCAACAGCCTCTTGTACGATTACGCGCCGCAGATATTCGAAGCGATCCGGCGCCGCAATGACGAGATCGTGGCGCACGGCCGCACCAATGGTGAGAACCTGCAGGATTTCCGATGGGAAGCCGACGAAGCGCACGTGATCAAGGAAGTCACCGATACATTCACCAAAAACGAAGGCAAAGCGCCGGCGGGATGGATGGGTGCCGGCGCCTACGAGAATGCGACGACGCCGGATTTGCTCAAGGAGGCAGGTTACCGCTACACGATGGACTGGCCGTGCGACGATCAGCCATTCTGGATGCGGACGCGTTCGGGCCCTCTGCTGTCGGTGCCGTATCCGGTCGAGATCAACGATTCCCCCGCCGTCATCCACCGCCAGCACAGCGCGCGCGAGTTCTGCGACATGATCGTCGACCAGTTCGACTGGATGATCGAGGAATGCACGCGCCGTCCGCTCGTCTACAACATCTCGATTCATCCCTACGTGTTCGGCCAGCCTTTCCGCATGCAGCCGCTGCTCGCCGCGTTCAGACACTGCGTCGAGCACAAGCACAAAGAACGCGTCTGGTTTTGCAGGCCGTGCGATATCGCCGAGTACTGTTACACGCTGCCGAAAGGAACGCTACCCGGCGGTTGACCGATGCGGCCCGGTTGGCCGCGTGACGTGCACTGAGGAATTTTCAATCGATGCGCGCGCCGGATTCGAGCGCAAGCTTCGACAGCTTTGCGACTTCCTGCTGAAATCGCGTATTCATTTCTTCCGGCGTCAGGATCATGATTTCGGCGCCGAACCGGTCCCAGCTTTCCTTTGATGTCGGGCTTGCCAGCACTTTGTTGATTTCAGCATTGAGCCTGACGATGATGTCGCGCGGCGTTTTGGCGGGTGCGAGTATGCCCTGATAGAGAATGAGGTCGTAGCCCGGCAGCGTGTCGGCGATCGGCGCCAGATCCGGCAGCAGCGGCGAACGCTTTGCAGTCGTGACTGCGAGCGCGCGTATGCGACCGCTTTTGACGTAGGGCAATACCGAGCCGGTGGTGGCGAATACGACCGCGACTTCGCCTGCAAGTGCGGCGGTGACCGCAGGCGGACTGCCTTTGTACGGCACATGCACGAGGTCGACGCCGGCGAGTTTCTTGAAAGTCTCTCCCGCCAGGTGAAGGATAGCGCCGCTGCCTGAAGAGCCATAGTTGATTTGGCCGGGCCGCGCTTTCGCGAGCGCGATCAATTCCTTCACGGATCTCGCCGGCAACGATGGGTGCACGCTCAAGATCAGAGGCGAAGCCGAAGCCATCGCCACCGCGATGAAATCATCGACGCTGTGATAGGGCAGCTTGCGATAAAGGCCGGCGTTGATGCCCTGGGTGGTGAGGTCCTGGAAGAACAGCGTGTAGCCGTCGGCAGGGGATTTGGCGACGAGTTCGGCAGCGAGTATCGTGCTCGCGCCAGGACGGTTGTCGATCACGACTTGCTGGCCCCATTGCTGTGCGAGTTGCTGCCCGATGACGCGCGCGAGTCCATCGGAGAGGCCGCCCGGCGGAAACGGCACGATCATCCGGACCGGCTTCGCGGGATAGCTGTCGGCGGCGCCTGCGATTGCCGGCATGCCTGTCAACGCCGATCCCGCAACGAGTCCAAGTAAAAGCACGGGGTGCCGCATCAGAGACTCCTGCAGAAACAGTGTGCGCGCATTCTACGCCCGCCGCGCCGATCGTATTGCGGACGCCGCGGATCGGCTGCGCGAATCACTCATTGCTCCGGGGCGGATTTCCCGGCTGGATCGGGAATCTCGAATTTCACCATTGGCTCGGCGATCACCGAGAGGCTGACTGCGGTATAGATCACCATCAGTATTGTGAGCGGGACGGAGGCGAAGGTGGCCTTGCGCGGCACGCCGAACTCGCGCAGCGCGACGCGGTGCGCGAGCCATACCGAAATCACATGGCCCACGACGATCGCGCCGATCGCCACGTACCAGGTAAAACGGGCGTCGACGATACCGATGTTCGGATAATACGTCGCGGTGCCGAACAGATTCCATTTGTATCCGAACGGATCGGACAAGAGCGGAATCACCAATTGGCCCTGGATCAGCAGACTCGAAAAATTATGCGCGATGTTGTATGCCACGGCGATCGGGACCAGGGTCAGTGCGAACAGGCGCGCGATCGTTCCCACGCTGCGCTCGCGCACGAGCCACGCCGTGACTGCGCATGTCAGAACGTAGGCAGCGAGAAAAAGCAGCCACACGCCGACGAGACCGACGGCGCCGATGACATAGCCGTTGTCGTCGTTGATCTGTGGCAGCGCGCGGATCAGCGCGCGTTGAACGAACCACCAGATTTGTCCTCCGAGCAGACCGTCGAACAATACGGTA
>DASYSI010000108.1:0-3454 GCA_036003485.1 Burkholderiales bacterium
GCCACGGCGCGGGGATCGTAGATGCCGGCCTGGATCAGGCGCCGGCGAAGCACCTTCATGTGTTCGCCGTTGGTTTCGCCGTAGTGCTTGGTCGTGTATTCAATCAGTTTGCTGACGGTCTTCGCGCTGGAATTCTGCAGCGAGCGCGATCCGCTGCGCTCCTGATCGTTCATGATGCGCGACGTACGTTTCTTGACCGCGCCGCGCACGCGCACCGCCGCCATCAATGAAAATGCGAGTGTCCCGGCCGCGAGAAATACCAGCAGCGCCATCAGCATGGTGCTGCTGTCATTGAACGCATTGCTGAATACCGAGCCGATACTGTCCATGGTCAGATCCTGAAATTGACCATGCGATACATGATGAAATTGCCAACGCCCATCCAGTAGCCGGCAAGTCAAAGACCGATCTTGGTCATATCCTGATCCCAAACGGCGCCGTAGAAATTCGGCACCAGAAACTGGATGACCGCGAACATGCCGATCGGCAACGATGAAAGTATGAGCGCTGATGCGCGGCCTTCCGCCGCGAGCGCACGAATCTTGCGGCGCATCTTGAACCGCTGGCGGATCACCGACGAAAGATTTTCCAGAATCTCACCCAGGTTGCCACCCGTCGAACGCTGAATGGCCACCGCGGTCACGAACAGAGGCAGGTCATCGGTGCCAACGCGAAAATAAAGATTGCGCATCGCGGTCTCCAGATCGGAGCCGTAGGTTAGCTCGTCGGAAACAATGCCGAACTCGGTGCCGATCGGGTCCGTCATTTCCCGTCCCACCATGGTGATGGCGATCGGCACCGGATGGCCGGCCCGCAATGACCGCACAATGATGTCGATTCCGTCAGGGAACTGGGAACTGAACTTTTTCTGCCGGCGGTTGCGCAACATCCGTAAAACGAGCGGTGGCAGCACGATGCCGCAAAACAGAGCGGCAATCACCGCATAGGTCGTGTTGCCTTTGAGGGTCAGCACCGTCATGAACACCGCGACCACACCGATCGCGATGAACAGAACCAGCCGGCCAAGGCCGATGGTCAGGCCGGATTGCAGCATGAGCTGATTGAGATTGATGAGCGGCAATCGATAGTCGCCGCCGCTGGTCAGGCCACGCTCGCGGCGCAACTGCACGAGCACGCTTTCGCGATCGGTCTTGTTGTCCATCACCTTGAGACGGCGATTGATATTCTTGCGATAGGACGCGTTGTTGTAGACGAGCAGATAGATGCCTTCCGCGAACATCGCCGCCGAGAGGCCGATCAGCGCATAGAACAAGTAGATTGAATTGAAATCGAACATGGCCGGTCAGAGCGGCTGCGAGGGGTCGAAATAGTTGCCGGGAATCTTGATTCCCTGATTGGCGAGGTGCGAGAGGAAGCGCGGACGCACACCGGTCGCCTGGTAATGCCCCTGCACGGTGCCGTCGGGCGCGGTGCCAGTGCGGACATATTTGAATATTTCCTGCATTTGAATGATGTCGCCCTCGAGGCCGGTGACTTCGGCGATCGAGGTGACTTTGCGCTTGCCATCCGACTGGCGCTGAAGCTGCACGATCAGCTGGATAGCGTTGGCGATCTGGCTGCGGATCGAGGCGACCGTCATCGGAAGACCCGCCATACCGATCATCTGCTCGAGACGTGAAATCGCGTCGCGCGGCGTGTTGGCGTGAATGGTCGCCATTGAGCCTTCGTGGCCGGTGTTCATCGCCTGCAGCATGTCAAAGGCTTCCTCGCCACGGCACTCGCCGAGGATGATGCGGTCAGGCCGCATACGCAGAGCGTTCTTCACCAACTCGCGCTGGCGAATTTCGCCTTTGCCTTCAATACTCGGCGGGCGTGTTTCCATGCGGCCGACATGCGGCTGCTGCAGCTGCAATTCCGCGGCGTCTTCAATCGTGAGCAGGCGCTCTTTTTCTGAAATGAACGCCGAGAGCGCATTGAGCATGGTCGTTTTGCCGGAACCCGTGCCGCCGGAAATGATCGTGGTCACGCGCGCTTTCACCGCGGCGGCCAGCACCTCTGCCATCGGTGGGCGCAGCGCGCCGACTTCGACGAGCTTCGTGAGGTTGAAAGGCTTCTTGGAAAACTTACGAATGGAGACCAGCGGTCCATCGACGCCTATCGGCCGCACCGCCACGTTCACGCGCGAACCGTCCTGCAAGCGCGCGTCGCAGAGCGGATGCGATTCGTCGACCCGGCGGCCGACCGCGGAGACGATCTTGTTGATGATGCGCAGGAGATGCTGCTCGTCCTTGAAACGCACGGACAGCGGCTCGAGCACGCCGTGACGCTCCACGTAGACGCATTCGTGGCCGTTGATCAGGATATCGTTGATGCTGGGGTCCTTGAGCAACGGCTCGAGCGGACCCAGGCCCGTCATCTCGTCAAGAATCTCCGAGACGAACTCCGCGAGCTCCTGTGTATTCAGAGGCAGGCGCTCGACCAGAACGTATTGCGCGACGAGCTGCTGCACGTGCTTGCGCAGCTCTTCTTCCGGTACTTTATCGAGCGCGGAAAGATTGATCTCCTCGATCAGCCGGCGATGCAGGCGTACTTTGGCATCGAGCAGCTTGTCGCTGAGCAAGGTATTTTCGGACGGCTGCGCGGCCGCGGCCGGCTGCTCGCCCATCTCGGGGAATACAGTCCATGTCACGCCCTCGAGCGCGGTCGGTGTCGGTTCCTCGGGTACCGGCAGTTCCGGTGCTGCAGCGCGTCGGACTGTGAATCGGCCCGCCATCTTAGCCCCCCGCCACGGAGAGCTTGAGTTTTTTCATCAATCCCATGGACTGACCTTCGGCCGGAGCTTTTGCTACCGGCGCGTCCAGCACCAGTTTCTTGAGCTCCGCCGTGATCTTATTGCCCGGCTTGACCTCATCGAGTGGCACGCCGCGATCGATCGCTTCGCGAACGAGCGCGTAGTCATTGGGAATTGCACTCAGGAACGCATCGCCCAGCGTGTGCGCAAGATCGCCGCGGCGCAGACCGGAATCGAACATTTTCTGGCTGAAACGATTGACGATGACGCGCGGGTTTGGTCCCTCGCCTAGGCGCTCATTGATTGCCGCCACCAATTGTTTCGCGTGACGAAGTCCCGGCACCGTCGTTTCGCTGACGATGAAAAGCTTGTTCGAGCCGAGCAGCACGCTGTCGGTCCATGAGAACCAGGTGCGCGGCATATCGAACACGACATATTCAAAATTGCTCGAGACGAGATCGAGCAGGCGCGTCACGACATCGGGATCGAAGGAGCGCATTTCGGCCGGCCGGTTGGGAGCGGCGACAACCGCGAGGCCCGAGGCGTGATACGAGAGCATGACTTCCAGCAGTTGCCGGTCGAGACGATCCGGGCGCGGTTCGATCTCTGCCAGATTGAGGCGCGGTTCCAGGTCGAGATAGTCGGCGACCGAGCCGTGTTGAAAGTCGAGATCGACCAGGCAGGTCGAGGGGCGCGCGCGCG
>DASYSI010000109.1:0-6233 GCA_036003485.1 Burkholderiales bacterium
AGCGTGGTCCATCCGGCTTCGGATTGACTGGAGGGCTGCGTCGAGCAGCCGAAAACGGTAAACGCGAATACAACCAAACCCATGGCGATGGCGGACAGGCGTGTCATTGTAGTCTCCCCCAGTGTTGATGGAAATTGAGTATGCCAGCGTTCTAAATTCTGCACCGTTCCGCCACTGTGTCAACAGATAAATCTTCTTCGACCCTAGGTCCCAATGGGTTGCCGATCATGCAGCGCGAGCCAGCCGCGAATGACGCGATAGATGACCCAAAAGCCGGTCAGCATGAGAATGACGGGTCCGATCAGAAATCCTATGAGCACAATGGCCAGGACGATCCACAGCAGCACGCCGAGCGACGCCCACAGCGCGGCGAACCAGAACGTGCGGATCTGCCAGCGAAAATGCGACTCGAGAAACGTTCCGCGCGCGTCGCTGCGCTTTACGTAGTTGATGATGACCGCGATGATCGAAGGCACGCCGAAGACGAATGCGCCGATAATCGTCGCGGCGCTCGTTACTCCGATCAGAATGCTGAGCGAATGCAACGCATAGATGAAGTGTGTCGTTGTAACGAGTGATGGGTCGACGGCGGCGGACTGCACCGTCCCGGCCGCCGGCTGTTCGTATGGATTTTGCACGTCGTGCCTCCCGTGTCGGGATTTCTAAAATAATTCGGATGCAACTCGCGTTACGTGCATATGCGCGGATCGCTTGAACGGGCGCCGTCTCTGATTGGGATGGCTAAATGCCACACATTCGACATGCTGGCCCGTACTCATGAATTAAGCAATGGAATCCGCAGCTGACGTCTCTCCTAAAATCCAGCCAGGCGACTGTGCGTTGCATCGACAGTTTGAGTGTTGATTGCGCCGCGGCAGCTTCTTGCAGTACCATCGCAGACTTGAGTTGAGCGGCGATTCATCAGATTACCCGTCCGCTAAAAACGAGAGGAGATTTTTCATGCAAAAGACGTACAACATTCTGATCATGGGGGCCTCGTACGGCTCGCTATTGGCGACCAAGCTCTTGCTCGCGGGACACACGGTAAAGCTGGTGTGCCTCCCGGTCGAAGTCGAGTTGTTCAACAAGGAAGGCGCGATCGTGCGCATGCCGGTCAAAGGCCGCGACGGATTGGTCGAGATCAATTCGAAGAAGCTGCCGGGCAAATTGTCCGCCGACGGTCCGGGAGCGGTCAATCCGGCTGACTACGATCTCGTCGCATTGGCGATGCAGGAACCCCAGTATCGTTCGCCCGGTGTGCGCGAACTGCTCGATGCGGTGGCCAGATCCAAAGTGCCCTGCATGTCGATCATGAACATGCCGCCGCTTACTTACCTCAAGCGCATTCCCGGCCTCAATGCCGACGGATGCAGAAGCGCCTATACCGATCCCACCGTCTGGGACAATTTTGACCCCAAGCTGCTGACACTGTGCAGTCCGGACCCGCAGGCTTTTCGCCCGCCGGAAGAAAAAGTCAACGTGCTGCAAGTCAGGCTGCCGACCAATTTCAAGGCGGCCCGCTTTGATTCAGATGCTCATACCGCGATCCTGCGCCAGCTGGAAAAAGAAATTGACGCGATCCGGTTTGACACCGGTGACGGCAAGATCGAACTGCCCGTCAAGCTCAAGGTGCACGAGTCGGTCTTCGTGCCGCTCGCGAAGTGGAGCATGCTGCTCGCAGGCAACTATCGGTGCGTCCAGAAAGACGGCATGGTGTCTATCAAGGAAGCAGTACATAGCAACATCGAAGCGTCGCGCGCGGTCTACAACTGGGTTGCGAAGCTCTGCATGTCGCTCGGTGCGGCTGAGAAAGATCTCGTGCCTTTTGAAAAATACGCGAATGCGGCGCTCTCGCTTGCGAGTCCTTCGTCCGCGGCACGGGCCCTGGCTGCCGGTGCGCCCAATATTGAACGCGTGGACCGTCTGGTGCAATTGATCGCGGAGCAGAAGGGCATGCACTCCGATGAAATCGACAAGATCGTTGCTTTGGTCGACGGCTGGGTCGACGCCAACCGGCGCAAGGCGGCTTGATCACAGCGCAAGATGGGGCAATGCGTAGGTGCGCATCGCGCCATAAACGCTTTGTCGCGCGCGCGGTGCGCACCCTACATTTGCTTCCGACGATGCCCTCGGCGTCGCATTGCATCAACCGGCTAAATAAGTTTAACCAATTGCTTGCCGAAATTCTGGCCCTTGAGTAGACCGATGAATGCCTTGGGCGCGTTCTCAAGCCCGACCGCAATGCTCTCACGGTATCTGAGCTTGCCCTCATGAACGAGGGTCGCGAGTTCTTTTAACGCGAGTTTCCACAGATCGAGATGATCCGAGCAGATGAACCCTCGGAGCTGGATGCGGTTGACGAGGAATGACCGGAAGTTTTTTATCGCGAGCGCGTTCGGATCGTCGTAACCGGAAATAAGGCCGCACAGGGGAATGCGCGAAAACGCATTCATATGTCCTAGCACCGTATCCAGAATCGGGCCACCCACGTTGTCATAGTAGATGTCGACGCCTTTGGCGCACGCCGCGTCGAGCCCGGCGTCCAAGTTTCCCGCCTTGTAATCGATGCACGCATCGAATCCGAGCTCGTTGACAACATAATCGCACTTGGCGCGCCCGCCGGCGATGCCTACGGCTTTGCAGCCTTTCAATTTCGCGAGCTGGCCGACGACACTGCCGACCGCGCCGCTCGCCGCTGAAACGACGACAGTCTCGCCCGCCTTCGGCCGGCCGTGCTCGTTGAGGCCGATCCACGCCGTCACGCCGGGCATGCCGACTGCGCCGAGGTACGCCGAGAGCGGCACGTAATTCGGATCGACTTTGCGCGCGCCGCCGCCGTTGCTCAGGCCAAAGAGCTGCCAACCCGTACGCGTCTCGACGAAGTCACCCGCACGATACTTCTCGTGCCGCGATTCAATGACTTCACCGACTGCGGTGCCGACCATCACGTCGCCGACCGCCGCTTTCGCCGCGTATGATTTCGCATCGTCCATTCGCCCCCGCATATAGGGATCGAGGGAAAGGTAGTGCGCGCGCACCACGAACTCGCCGTCAGCCGCCTTGGGGACATCGGACTCGACGATGCGGAAGTGACTTTCGTCAACCGGCCCGCGCGGACGCGACGCAAGCAGAACTTGCATGTTTTTCACGTTGAAGCTCCTGCAATATGGGAAATGCTGCGCGGACTTAGTACACGCGGTATCCGGAAGTGAGTCAAGCTCGACTCGTCCTGACGGCAGAGAGCGCATGAAAATGGAAGGACCATGGTTTCAATCCGGAATAACGGCAGGCGATGCACAGATACTGCTCCATACTTGCTAAAATTATTCTGATAACCCTCTCACAATCTCGTATCGGTTGAACGAAACAATGCCTATCTTACAAAGTGCACGCGGAAACCCGGTAAATTCATGCGCATTTTCGCTCCAGATTGCGCTCATGACTGAAAAGCATCGCGGCGAATGTCGCGGGCGAATTGCAGCGCTGGCGCGTCTTGCGGCAGGCGTGTTCGTGGCAGGATCGATGCTATCCGGAACAGAGTTTGCGCGCAGTCAGAATTATCCGAACCGGCCTTTGCGCATGCTCACGGCGGAACTCGGGGGCGGCAGCGATCTCGCGGCGCGGCTGATCTCGCAGGGACTGTCCGAGACGATAGGCCAGCAAGTGATCGTCGACAACCGGGTTGGAGGCATCATCATCGCCGACATCGCGGCCAAGGCGTCGCCTGACGGTTACACTCTGTTCACGTACAGCAGCACGCTCTGGCTCATTCCCTTCATGCGGACGCGGACGCCGTACGATCCGGTGCGCGATTTTGCGCCCGTCACGCTGGTCGGCAGCTCGCCGATGATACTCGTTACGCATCCGGCGGTGCCGGTGACGACGGTCAAGGAATTGATCGCTTTGGCCAAGGCGAAACCGGGAGAGCTCAACTATGCGTCGGGACCGGCGGGCGCCATACCACATCTCGCAGGGGAGCTGTTCAAGGCGATGGCCGGCGTCGATATCGTGCACGTTCCTTACAAAGGCGTGGGGATTGCAGTCACCGACGTGATCGGAGGCCGCGTGCAGATGATGTTTCCGAACGCAAGCGCGGCGCTGCCGCATGCAAAGTCCGGCCGGTTGCGCGCGCTCGCAGTCAGCAGCGCACAACCGTCCGCGCTCGCGCCCGGATTGCCGACGCTGGCCTCATCCGGTCTGCCGGGCTATGAATGCGTGGCGATGTATGCCGTATTCCTTCCCGCCAGGACGCCTGCGCCCATCGTCAGGCGGCTTAATCAGGAAATTGTACGCGTGCTCAATCGTCCGGACATCAAGGAAAAATTTCTGCTCGCGAGTACTGAAATCGTCGCCAGTTCGCCCGAAGGACTGGCTGCGACGATGAAATCGGAGATGGCGCGCATGGGCAAGGTGATCACCGATGCCCGAATTCGCGCCGAATGAAGCAGCAATGCAGCCGCGCTGTGCACCGAATTGTGCAGTCGCGCGTATCAATATTCGGCCTTGATGCCGGCAGCGTCGACTACTTTGATCCATCGCGCGACTTCCGTCTTGATAATGGCGGCAAACTCGTGCGGGGAATTGCCGACGGCCTCGATGCCTGCCTGGCGCAACATGGATTTCATTTCCGGCATATGAATGACCCTGACGACTTCTGCATGCAGTTTGGAAATAATCGGCTGCGGCGTATGCGCCGGCGCGAGCAGGCCGTACCACGTCGAATAGTCGTAACCCGGAACGCCGGAGTCGGCGATAGTCGGGGTGTCAGGCACAATTTCTGAACGCCGTGCGGTAGACACTGCGAGTGCGCGCAATTTGCCCGCTTTTACGAACGGAATAGCGGTTGGAATGGTCGCGAAACTCACCTGGACTTCGCCGCCGAGCAAGGCATTCACTAACTGTCCGCCGCCCTTGTAGGGCACATGCACCATCCGGGTTCCGGTCATGTACATGAAGAGTCCCATCGATATGTGCGTGCCGCTGCCCACCCCGCTCGAGCCGAAATTGATTTGCCCCGGATTGGCTTTCGCGTACGCGATCAGTTCTCTGACCGACTTCGCCGGCAGCGCAGGCTGCACCACCAGGAGGTTGCATAAATCAACCATCATCGTAATCGGAGCGAGATCTCGCACCGGATCATACGGCAGATCTTTATGCAGACTTGGGGTCATCGTAAGCGAAGATGCCACCGCCAACAGCGTATAACCGTCCGGCGCGGCCTTGGCTACAAGCTCGGTGCCGATCAAGCTGCCCGCACCGCCACGGTTGTCGACGACCACTGACTGATTGAATTTTTCGGCCAGAAAATTCGCGAGCGGGCGTGCAATCAAATCAGTGGCGCCGCCCGCAGTATGCGGGACAACGATGCGTATGGGTTTGGCGGGGTAGGTCTGCGCGAACGCAACGCACGCAGGAACGAACAAAACAGCGCTCGCAGTCGATGCGAAAATCATCCGCAGCGCTAATGCGCATCCTGGAGACTCTGTGGCCGAGCTCACGTGTGCGGACATGTGTTCGCTGAATCTTCCGCCCATTAAGAAGAATCCGCAACAGGCACCGCAGTTTTGCTTGCGCCCGCATAAAATATGGCGACGGTGCGGCACACGAAATCTCCACGCTGCCGCGTGCGGAGTATGATAAAGCAAATCCGGATTTGCGCTTCGCCTGAGAAACGTATTCCTGTTCCGCCATGGAGACCCACATGAAATCCACGCGTGCTGCGCCGTTGGGCTTGCCTGTTCTATCAACACCGTTTCGACTCGGCGTCCGATCGGTGTTCGAATGAGCGCACCGCGCATTGCGGCGGCCTTACTCCTGGGTTCTTTGGTCGGCGTTTCGTGCGTTTGCGCGCAGAACTTTCCGAGCAAGCCCGTCAGGATCGTAGTGCCGTCCTCGCCGGGCGGAGGCGCCGATACCACAGCGCGTCTGCTCGCGCAGAGATTGTCCGATGTCTTCGGCCAGCAGGTCATCGTCGACAATCGCCCCGGAGCCGGCAACATTATCGGTACCGAATTGGTGGCGAAGGCGGCGCCGGACGGGTACACATTGCTGCTCGCGATAAACAATCACGCGATCAATGCGAGCCTCTACCGCAAGCTGCCTTACGATCCAATTCAGGACTTCGCGCCGATATCATTGCTTATTACGGCCCCTCACATTTTGGTCGTGCATCCGTCGCTTCCGGTCAAGTCCATTCAGGATCTAATCAGGCTTGCGCGCGCGAAGCCGGGAGA